>NZ_JBBAKG010000069.1:0-32852 GCF_040403615.1 Haliscomenobacter sp.
GCGCATGTGCAATTGACCTTCTTGCATTTTTTGGGCAACCAACTCCACCGAATCTGCCGCATCGAAGCCAATTTCCGTATTTCCGTCGAGAACCAATCCCATTAAAACGATTTTTTCCTTTTGGCAATGAAAGGTCTTAATATCTTTGGGCAATCGGAATTCGAGGTATTCGATATCCTGAAGCGTACGCTCAAATACTGCATCGCTGAATTGCTCAATCAGTTCTTCTACCTGAGGGTTTTGAGTTGCTTTCATCCGCTCCCACTCATCGGCAGGAATGCCATTGAGTGCCAGAAAGCGCACAAAATCAGGTTCGAGCGTAGAAAGTTCTGATGGAGAAAAACGCCGATACTTCATGGTATTGAGGGAATTGTGTGCAGATTGTAAATATTTGGCTTGCACTAGCAGGCTCAAAAGTCGACAATCAGCGCCAAAAAATTGGATTTAGCCGCTAAAAAATCCTTAACATTGCAAAAATCACAGTAGACCCAATATGGAATCGACTACGTTAATGTTACCCAATTTTGCCGATCCACAGGTGTGGATAAGCCTGATCACCCTCACTTTCCTGGAAATTGTACTGGGTGTCGACAACATCATTTTCATTTCTATCGCAGCCAACAAATTGAACCCTACGGATCAAGCCAAAGCCCGCAACGTCGGGATGCTCTTGGCGATGGTTTTTCGGATCATCTTGCTCTTTGGAATCTCTTACCTGATTGCCATGCAAAATCCGATTTTCAACATCCACGGTAGTTTCATTCACGCAGGTTTTACGGGACAAAGTTTGATCCTGTTTGCTGGCGGATTGTTTTTGCTGTACAAGGCAACCAGCGAAATCCACCACAAACTGGAAGGCGCTGCGGCAGTAGATGATGAGATGAATCAAGGAGCAAAAATCTTTGCTTCTTTACCCAAAGTCATTGTACAAATTGCCCTGATCAACATTGTTTTCTCTTTTGATTCAATTTTGACAGCGGTAGGATTGACCAGAGACTTGTTCATCATGATCGTATCTGTGGTCATTTCCATCCTGATCATGATGGCATTTGCTGGCCCGGTAGGTCGCTTTGTCAACCGCCACCCTACGGTGCAAATGTTGGGATTGGCTTTCTTGATTATGATTGGCTTCATGCTAATTGCCGAAGGCGCCCACCTTGCGCACTTGAGCATTGGAGGCTCAGAAGTAGGCACAGTGCCTAAGGGCTATTTGTACTTCTCTATCGCGTTCTCCTTGTTCGTAGAAGCTTTGAACATGCGCTTGCGCAAAACGAAAGACCCGATTCAATTGCATGGCTATCAAGAAGAAGCCATCAAGGAAGGGGTAACTAAGCCTTAAAAGTTTTGAGTTTTGGGTTGCATTCATTTTAGCAGAAACGTAAAAAATTGGGTGCAACCCAAATTCTAAAACCCTAAACGAATAAAATGAAGCGCCTCTACCGTTTTCTCCATCCTCGGTTTCAGTCCTTATTTTTGGAATACAAGGTGGAATTTCAGCCACGCTATGGCCATGGCAAACCTCCACACGAGCTTTTGTACAAAATCATCGATGCCCGGCGGAGCGAGTACCGGGATTTGTTGCACAAAGTAATGGGTTTCCAAAGTCAAATTCAGGCCATTCAACCCGCTGATCAACAAAAGGATGTAAACGAACCAGGTTGGAACAACGGCTTTTTGCCCGGTATGGATATTGCGAATTTGTACGCATTTTTGCCCATTTTTCAGCCCAAAAAATACGTAGAAATCGGCTCAGGGAATTCTACCAAAGTGGCCCGGCGCGCCATCGTGGACAATGGTTTGAGTACCCAAATCATCTCCATCGACCCAATGCCCCGGGCAGAAATCGATCATCTGGCCGATCAGATCATCAGGGCACCTTTTGAACAAACCAATTTTGATTTCCTGTTTGATTTGGAAGCCAACGATATCCTGTTTGTAGACAACTCTCACCGCATCCTGCCCAATTCGGACGCAATGGTTTTTTTCATGGAAGTGTTGCCCAAGCTCAAACCTGGCGTAATTGTACACATCCACGACATCTACCTGCCTTACGATTATCCACAATTCATGTGCGATCGCTTTTACTCGGAGCAATATGGATTGGCGGCATTTTTGTTGGCCAACGCCCAACGCTTTCAACCCCTGATGCCCAATTATTTTGTAGATCAGGATGCTGAATTGCGAGCAATTCTGGAGCCACTCTGGGCGCATCCCAACCTCAAAGGTGTAGAGCAGCACGGTGGGTCGTTTTGGTTGACTATTCGTTAGTCTGACGCAAAAAATTACTTACTCACATTGCGCAGTAAACACGGTATTTGGGTCCGTTCAAACGATAAATTTCTATGGATGTGCTGAGTAGTTGAACCGCAATTGAATATTTGTCACTTTTTGTCTGATACAAAAAGTAACCAAAAAAATCAAGGCTGTATTGAAATCCTACGATTTTGCGAAAGCTCCGGCGGCGCGAAAAAAACTCGCCCCTCCTGCGTCGGGGCTCAAACAGTTTTTCGCTTAACCCGCCTCCACTTCCGCAAAATCGGGATTTCAATAAGGCCTTTTCCGCATTGCTGTGAAAATTTTAGATTAGACGAACATTTTGATACTACGTAATGTGAGTTACTCAGTTGCTGCAGTTGTTGTTTTCTTGACCTGGCTGTAAAAAACCAGAATGGCCAAGGACAGGAAAACCGAAGGCAAAAACAGATTACGAATGGGTACAATCAGCAGATTTAGAAAAATCACCAGCGTCAATTTGAGCACGCCAATGGCAAATAGTTCTGGATTAAATGCCGCCCGAAACCGGTAATACAAGGCAAAAACCAGCGCCGGAACAGCAAAGGTGAGGCCAATGTTCAAGCGGTGCAAAATGGGCAATTGATCCTTGGTCACAAATTTGGCCAGACCGGGGCCATTCTGAATGAAACCCAGAATTTTTTCATAGTCTTTTCCCATCGCCGCCGTGATGTAATGCTTGGGCAAGCTCATGAACATCTCCAACTCCGCAATGGCACCCGTTGAAACCATCAGCAGAAAGCCCACCACGACCGAAGATCCAGTGATGATGTAGGCATCTTTGCGGGATTGAAAAAACCATACCCACAACCCGTAGCACGGAATCCAGGGCAACAAACTGTACCGTGTCAGCACACTCAAAGCCAAGGCAATGCCAACAAACCAGGGGTTCTTTTGCCAAATGGCCCAAACCAGGAGAACATAAAAAGCGATCACCGGCCCTTCGTCGGCCATGGTCAAATCGCGGGTATCCCAAACCATGATGGAATAAATGCACACCGCCGCCGGTAGGTAAGCGGCCAAAGATGCCCAACTGAACTGCAAGGCTTTGGGCTTCCAGACATAAATTAAACCCAATGTCCCGAAAACACACAACACCGTCACCCAACGCAAATCAACCCCCAACTCCGTGGCAATCAAATAAGGCAACCACATGGCCGGCAGATAAATGGGCTGCATGCCCTCCCAAATCTCGGGAATGATGCGGTATACCCCCGTGCCATTGACAAAGCGCCGGCACATGATGTCCATGATCGGCAACATGTCGGCAATTTTGTAATCAACCGGGATGCTGCTGAAGAGTACTCCAATTTTGGGGATCGACCAGGCCAGCAGCAGCACCAACGGCAACAACATGATCCAAAAGGCGTAACGCGGGATGGGCTTGAAATCGTGCTGAGGTTTCAGCAAGGCCAGTATGCCCACCGCCAAACCGCAGGCCATAAACAACAACGAAACGGGTTTAGGAGGCAAATGATTGATTCCGTAACTCATGCACAGCGATTCCAGCAGCGTGGCCGAAAAAAGGAAAACAAATCGATTGTTTGTTGTTTTTAGCATATGTGTGAGTTACCAACTACCGAAGAATGAGGGTACAAAATACAAAAGAATTCTTCAGTTACCCAAATGCTACAACATATAACTCAAGCCGAAATTCGTACCTATGGATTTTGAATTTATGAGCGTTTTATGAATCCCAAAAGTACCTTCTACAAAAAGTAAACTTTTTTTATTCAATCTATAAAAGCCCCCAAAAGATGCGTTAACCTCAAATGGAAAAAGCTTAAAGCCTTTAAAATCAGCCTTATCCCCATACGGAGTATCTCCTTTGTAGTAATTTTTTTTCTGGAACCATGCAGAGGTTAAGTAAGAAATATTGATGGAGAAACCTTTTTTTGATTTGGGTTTAGCTAGCAACATTCCAAATTCCAGAGGAATTCCAAAAGTCTGGAAGCTTCCCGTCATGCTGAGGCGACAATTTTTATTTGAAGTAAAGTAGCCAGGTGCTAAATTTGGTTCAGGATATTTGGGGTAACTCACACAGCCATTTTCAGATTTCAAAGTACTAAAACTTCCTCCAGTTCCAACATAAAACTTGTCCGCTAGTAGAAACCTCAGCAGTACATCACTATTTATGAAAATTTGATTGGGATTGGTATAAAAAAAAGTTGATACATATTTTGAGTAATCCGGCAAATGAATGCTTGGGGCTGTTTTCAGTACAAAAGAAATTTGACCGAAGGTTGGTGGATAAGAGGAAAAAATCAGAAAAAAAAGTACGGATCGACAAGCCTTGTCCATTGTGTTTTTAAATAAAATGCAACTTTTAACAACATATTTTAAGGTGTAAGTAAATTAACGTGAGTTCGATGATTTTCAAAAAGATTGAATACACTATGTGTTAGCAATAATCACATCTATCATCTTGTAACCCTCGACTTTAGTCGGGGGTGCAAGCACACACACTCTTTACATCTAACATCCTTCGAGAGGCCTGCATCATGAAGTTGTAGTAGATACAAGCCACTGGAAGGATGTTAGATGTGAGAGAACTCTGGCACTCAATACCCCCCGACTAAAGTCGAGGGTTACAAGATTCTAGATGTTGTTGATCCTAATTCCAGGATAATAAAAATGGATTCAATCCTTTTTAAAGTCCCTGAACTTATCTTTTGCTACCTATCCTTTTGAGCCAAAGAATGGGTAAGGTGAGTTACTGAAACAACTCCACCCGCATGTCATCCAGGTAAATGGCCTGACGCAGGGGATTGTGCACAAAACACCTAATTTCATTGTTGCCTGCGTACAAGCCGACCAAGCTCAGCTCTGCGCTTACTTCTACCCATTTGTTTTGACCGATATCGGAAGCTTTCACGATTTTGGATTCAACTTTCAGGGGATTGCCTGCCCCGTCCCAGATTTGGATGGTCAACGCAGCACTGTTGTCTGCATCGGGCATCAACACGAAAGTAGAGTATTTTACTTTCGCGTAGCTGTTGGTAGACAGCTTATTGAAAGTTTTCATAAAAGTAAGGCTGTATTCGGTGGTCGAGTCCATGGCGTAAAAACATTCGCCAGAATGACCTTTGCCCTTTTCAACGTGGGGGGTATATCCAAAATGGGATTCAAAATCGTTGTTGTACACATTGGCTGAATTGCCACCCTTGTTGCCGTCTTTTTGGCAAGCAGTGAAGCTCAAGAGTGATGAAATCACAATGGCAATGTAAAGCAGTACTCTAGTCATTTTTGTAAAATTTTGTTTTCGGGCGCAAAGTTAAATAACTTCAGTACAATTCATAAACAGCTGAACGTATCTACACTTTAAGCAACCCATATTTTAAAATGCAATAAATCGCTCTCATCCCGTCGCGCCAGCCAATTTTTTTTCCTTCCTCATAGGTGCGCCCGTAATAGGAAATTCCCACTTCGTAAATGCGTACCCCTTTGATGCGGGCAATTTTGGCGGTGACCTCTGGCTCAAATCCAAAGCGTTTCTCAACCAATTGCAAGCTTTGCAGCATTTGGGTATTGAATAGCTTGTAGCCTGTTTCCATATCCGTCAAGTTCAGGTTGGTAAACATATTGGATAGAAAAGTCAAAAACTTGTTCCCAATGGAATGCCAAAAGAACAACACCCGATGCGGCTTGCTGCCCATAAATCGCGAACCATACACCACATCGGCTTTGCCTTTGATCACCGGAAGCAATAATTCGTTGTACTCATCCGGATCGTATTCCAAATCGGCATCCTGAACCACCAGAAAATCGCCTTTGGCGTGGGCTATCCCGGTATGCAATGCCGCACCCTTTCCGGCATTGACCTCGTGCTTGAGGTATTGCACATCTATGTCTGGATTCTCCGAAATGAACTGCAGAATTATACTTTCGGTATTATCCCTAGAGCAATCATTTACTATAAGGATTTCTTTTTCCATCCCTTGTAACAACTGAACCGCTGCAACTTTTTGCAAAACCGAATGAATCGTTTTCCCTTCGTTGTAAGCAGGAATCACTATAGAAAGTTTGCGCATCAGGTTCAATTTGGCTTTTCATCAAAAGCTTCTATTTGGAGTTGATCAACTGCCAAGGGGAAAACACTTCCCCCACTCTGAACGGATGCTTCTACTCTGTCAAAAGCTGCCTTGGGGGCCTTTACATCGAGAAATAACCCTTTGGTTTCTCCTTCATTCAAAAGGCGAGACACTTTAATGTATTTGGCTTTGATCAGGTTATCTCCTTTGAAAAATATCAAGTTTAATCTTGAGCTCAACCAGATGTTCCATTCCTTGCTGCGGCAGCGAAAAACGGCACTCACCCGCACCCATTTAGCATTGGATCGAGATAGTCTTGCTCTAAAAATCATGGTATTGGTATGATTTGTATCCAGGCAACCACTGCGTTGCCCTTGGATCGCAGGCAATTCGCAATTGTTGAATCCAGTGTCCTTTTCAAAATCTTCATAATACAGTGTTCGTACATTCTCGCGCAAGCCTGCAAACCCGCCCTCGTTGGTATCCAACAACTTCAAGGTTTCCTCATCGCGGGCTTTGAGCCGACCTACCACGTTCCAATAATAAGCGCCATTCATTTCTTCTACCATAAACAAACCTCCGAGGTGCACCTGATGCGTCCACCAAAGATTGAGGTAAACAAACAGCAAGCTCAATACTGCAAAAATGTACTTCCAATACCTGGTTTGCAACGCTGCTTCCACAAAAGCGGCCATCGGCAACGCCAGTACAGGATACGCTTGCACCATGGCGCGTTGCCCAAGGCTGCCCCCGTACCACCAGATGTTCCAGGCAAAGGTGATGTAAATGAACAAGACGCTATAAATCAGTGCAGTTAGAAACAAAGTTTTTTGCTGCTTGTACAAATGCCAGAATCCGATCAAGGAAAAAACCATCATGGGCGAATACATCAACCAGCCACTTTTGTAGCTCATCATTCCATCCCAAATGTGCGGACGAAGCCAGTCAAATCCTTGTTCATCGCCATATGAGTACACCAGCCAATGGCCGGATACGCTTTTCCAATAAATCAACTGCAATGATCCAATCAGTACACAGGTTACCGCAGCCAATCCCAATTTGGGCAGATTAGATTTGAAAAAAGTGAGCTTCTCGGCAATCGATGCACGGAGATTCGACCTTAGTCCCCACAATAGCGGAACCAATGCCGTCATGATTTCCGTAGGGCGCACCAATGCCGCCAGCCCAATGATCGCACCAATGTCCAGTGCAGACCAATAAGTGGGTTTTTCATAAAAACGAATGGTGGTGGCCAATAAAAGGGCATACAAGGTGAACAAGTAATTGTGGGTCATCGCCCCCGTGATGCTGGCGTACTCCAGGTAATTGCTGCCCAGCACCAACAGCAGCAAGGTGATTGCTGTACTTCGATCGGAAAAATAGCGCAAAAGTACCCGACGCAAAACAAAAAGCCCCAAAAAAGCCACCAATAAACTGCCGAAAGCAATCATTACCTGGTAGGGCAGAGAGAAACCATCTGCTGGATACTGCCCACTCCAGGAGGCATAGGCATGTGCCACAAAAAAGAAAGGAGCATACAATATGGCTTGCCCGCAGGAATATTTCAGAACAAAATTTCCATTGGGCAACTGATAGCCCTGCTGAAAATCGCCCGTGGGCCGGTATTGCTGCAGGATTTGATCCTTGAAAGACAAATGCTGAAGATCGTGGTAAATGAAGGTTGCTGGCAAATAATAGTAATACCCCGAAACATCCCAACTAATGGTCGCTTCGGTAAAGCCTTTGTTCCATTTGGGGTAATAGAAAAACAGGGCTGCAAAGAGGGCGGCCCAACAAACAAAAAGACTGAGAAGAGACCTCCGGTTTTGCATTCTTGATTTTGATTCAAAAATAGCTCAACAAATGCGATGTAGTTGACTGTTTTACAACAATTTTAGGTTATTTTTTAACGCGGACACGCGATGAAAAAATAGTTCAACTTCTGGAAAAACTGTTGCTCAAATGCCGATTTATCAAGCGCTGGTCCAGCATTCAACCAGGCTTTGAGAGTATTGATCTGGTAACCTACACCTTCAAAATAAGTATAAACCTGCTCGGGGCCAGCGCCATAATAGTCTGAAGCCCCCAAACCATGCTCAAACAGCACTATTGGGCTATGCTTGATCAAGGTTTCGCGGGCGCCTTCCAACACCAGCATTTCACCTCCTTCCACGTCAATCTTGATGAGATCGACTTTCAAATCAACTGGCAGCACCTCGTCCATTTTGGCAGTACGCACGGTGATGGAGGTGTCTTGTTCATCAGGGCGATCGTATTTGCGTTTTTGCAGGCCACTGTACGACGGGTTGGACACTACATAATTAAAAGTAGCTTCACCAGCTTCCTTGCTAAGCGCAATGTCCAGAATGGTACACTGGCTGCCGCGGTATTTTTCCTGCAATGCTGCAAATAGTACTGGAATGGGTTCAAAACCAAAATGGCGACCCTTGGTCGCATATTGCAACATCACATCCAGTACTTCTCCTTTGTGGCAACCCACGTCGATGCAATTGCTATCGGGTCGGCATACTTTTTTGATTACCGCCTGGGTTTGGCGATCATAACGTTGGTTTTGGGTAAAGGCAATCGGAAGTTTTTTCAGCAGTTGCTTGATGGCATTTTTCATAACCTAATGAGTGCTTTTAATTTATCACCGTACTCAGTTGTGAGCAGGATCTCGGCGTTTTTTGGGGCGCGTTTTAAGGGGATCAAATAAAAATCGCCTTTTTGCAGGCGGTCTTTGCGTTTGACTACCCGGTTGCGCAATTGGTTTAAATACACAATGGTGGTATAAGCCACCACTTTTTCTTGAAAAGCGGTATACAGCGGGGCATCCCCCACCAAGTTGTCTATGCGTTGAGCCAACTTGCGGTCGCGTTGAGCACCGCCTTCCTGGTTCCGTTGCGGCAGCACAGTTACATCAAACACCAATCTAGCGATGGCAAAACCTACCAATAATAGCGGCAGCGCCAGATCTGGTTTGCGATAACAGCTCCAAAAACAAGTCCCAAAGACCAAGGCAGTAGCCACGGCCAAAGGATAAAGGCTGGTTTTCATAAATTGCAGGTCGGGAATCCATGGCAAGGCCAATGCGCCGAGGGCAAATACCCCCAGGAGAATCAGCGCCAAAATGCGAAAAACGCGCCCTGTCCAGACTGGAGCGCTGCTGCGCTGTTGATACACCCAAGCCAAAATTATACAGGCCAAAGGGTACAGCATGTATACATAACGCATCCGGGTGCCCGGCGAAACCCAGTACAGGAGCGCATTGAACACCAACATCAAGGTACAAAAACGGACGAAGCGTTCTTGGGACAAAAGCACTGCTTTCCAGTCCTTGCGCCACAAAAATACCAGGAGTAAACTGGCAGGCGCCATATCCCCTATCCAATTCAACGGAAACACGATCAAATGAGTGAAAAATTCACTCCAGGAGTTATTGGCCACCGTGCGGTCGCCCGATTCAGTCAACATGCGCATCCATACCCTGCTCAAATCGTGGTATTGAGCATATTGATAGTAGTAACCAAACAAAATCAGCCCCAATAAAGCAATGCCCGCGAAATGCGCAGGGTGAAATAGCACCTTGAAGCGCTTTTTGTCAATAAAATACACCAACAAGGAAACGGCAGTGAATACAAATGAAGGCAAGCCCTTGGTAAGTACGCCCAATGCGCAACTCAGGTACACGAGCAAAAACAAGGGCCAATAGCGCTCTTTTTCACCGTAATGAAAAACGGCCAATATCCCAACAAAGACAATCAGGCTATAAATCATATCGATCTCGGCCAACATCGAAAAAAACAGCAAAATCCCCGATGCAGTCAAAAACAACAAGGCACTCAAATACCCCAGTTGCCCACCATGTCCATGCTTTTTACCAGCGCCATACATCAATCCGGCAATTCCGAAGGTGGCCAAAACGGTAGGCAAACGTAGATTGAATTCGGAAAATCCGCCCAGGAATTTTACAAATCCGATCAATATCCAGTTGTAAAAAGGAGGCTTGTTGTAATAGTATTCCCCGATTAAGGTAGGCACCCACCAATTGCGATTTTCCAGCAGTTCCATGGCAATGATGCTGCGCCTTGGTTCTTCCATGTATAAAGGTTGAACCCCCAAATTCAGAAAGTACCCGATGAGCAACAGCAGTCCTGCAAGCAAATAGAGTAAATTGGCGCTGATGCGAATTCCTTGCATAGGTGAAATTGAATGCGAATCTCCTAAGTATGACGCAAAAAAATGAGGGAAATGCAAATTTTCCAGCATTACCCTTAATTTAGGCGGGTCAAATTTACTCAAACGAATATGAAAAGCGGAAGAAATTACGATTTAGCCTTGCTTTTGCTAAGGCTTGCTTTTGGCGGATTGATGATGGGACTGTGGGGACAGAGCAAATTTTTGAAATTGCTGACCGAAAATCCAGTGCAATTTCTGGATCCTTTCGGCCTTGGCGATCAGGTTACTTTAGGCCTTTGCGTATTTGCCGAAGTATTTTGTGCTGCTTTGATCGCTTTGGGTTTGTACACTCGACTTGCCTGCATTCCACTGATTTTCAATATGGTCATGGCCATTACCTACGGCGAGGCAGGCAGGCCATTCGTTGAGCGCGAACATGCCATTACCTATCTAGTGCCTTATGTGGTCATCTTTTTGATGGGGCCCGGATGGTATTCACTGGACGCTCAAATTCGTAAAACCCTGGATTAATCCATACCTTTGCATGACGCAATAAATTACTTTACATTTCACCTTTCATTCTACTTTAATGAACTTGAATCTAGATCGAGACCTCTGCTTTTTTGATATTGAAGCGACCGGACTCAATGTAGTAAGCGACCGCATAGTACAAATTGCCATCATCAAATACCTCAAAGATGGCCGTGAGCCGCAAGAGTTGTCTTTGATGATCAATCCAGGCATTCCGATTTCACTGGAAGCCATGCTGGTACACGGCATCCAACCCAAGGACGTGGCCAACAAGCCTACTTTCCAACAATTGTCCAAAAAGATCTGGGATTTCATTGGCAATGCCGATCTGGCCGGATACAATTCCAACCGCTTTGACATCCCAATGTTGATGGAAGAATTTGCCCGGGTAGGGATGGAATTCGACATCAGCAAGCGCCGCTTGATTGATGTGCAACGGATTTTCTATAAAATGGAGCCTCGCACGCTCAAAGCCGCACTCAAGTTTTATTGCGAAAAAGAGCACGAAGATGCCCACGATGCCATGGCCGATGTACGCGCCACCATTGATGTATTCAAAGGGCAATTGGACAAATACGAAAACATAGATTACCTCGATGAAGATGGCATCCGCATAGAGACCCCCATCAAAAATGATGTGCAAGTCTTGCACGAATTTACCAACGACAACCGTTTTGTAGATGCCACCCAAAAATTGCGCAGCGATGTCAATGGCGAAATCGTTTTCAATTTTGGCAAATACATCAACAAACCAGTTGGGGAAACCTTGTACGAAGACCGCCAGTACTACAACTGGATCCTCAACAAGGAATTCACATCGCAGGTCAAACAAATGGTCAAAAAACTGGTTCGCGATTACGAAAAAGGCTTGAAAGCCAAAGAAAAGGAAACCGGAAACCAGGAATAATGCGTACGATGGATCTATTTTTGAAGCGTTATCATGCTGTTTTTATTTTGGGAATCCTGCTGTTTTTAACAGCATGTGCCACTCGGGAAGAAGGCTGCAACGATTCCTTCGCCAACAATTTTTCTTTTGGCGCAGACAAACCCTGTAGCGGCTGCTGTTTATACCCTGGCTTGCGCATTCGCTTGAGTCACAAATACAACGGTACAGCGATGGTGTACAACCAGAAGATTTTTAGCGATGGAGCTGGAAATAAGTTTGGATTTGGAGACTTGCGCTTTTACCTCTCTAATTTTCAAATCGTTTCCGTAGGCAACAAGGTGATCAATGTACAGGAGCCCTTGGATGTTTACGTGGAAAAATCAGCCGGGGATACCGCCAAAATCAGTATTGCCAACAGCTTTGCACTTGCACGCGGCGTCAACCAGGCAGACATGAACATTTCTTCTTATCGCGACACTTCCAGCGTCACGAAGCTTCGATTCACAATTGGGGTCGGAGGTGAGATGAACCAGGCCAACCCTTTGCGTTTGCCCAGCGACCATCCCTTGCGCAGCAGCAAATACGACGGCATGTACCTGGGGGGGCAAAACGGGTATGTGTTTTCGCGGTTTTTGTATTATGCCAAAGATACCGTTGATGTCAAAATCAGCTCTCCAACCAATCTGCGGACGATTGAACTGACTTTCACCCCCCAAAAAATCAAACGTGGCTACTTTCTCAACGTCTTGATGGATGTAGATTACGGGGTATTGTTTCAAGGGGTCAATGTCAATACGGACACGCCAAGTCAGATCGGTCAGAAAATTGTCAATAATATATCGCAAAAAGCCTTCACCCTGACACAAATCAGCACGAGTTTGTGATCTTTTTTTGTAAATTAGGCATTCATATATTGTAAGAATCATGAGTTTGAAGTTTACGAAACCTTGGAGGTTTCGTAAACTTCCGAGTTGTACCTAAATATGCCATCCATGCAAAAATTGACCATCCTTTGTTGTTTGTTGCTCAGCATCGGTTTGTTTACTTGCGACAAAAATACCGAAACCTCAGATACTGGAGGGGAATTGACTTTGACCTTCAAAGGGCTATTCGACAAGGCGGCGCTGAAAATGTTCAACGCAAACTATCCTTACGAATCCAACACGGATTTGCGTTTTCAACTGTTTCAGTTTTACATTTCGGACGTCTCTCTGCTGAAAACCACCAATCCTTCTGGCGACAGCACCAAGCTCATTGATGTTGAATTGGTTTCTTTCAAAAACATCCAATCTGACGATGCTGCGCAAAAAGGCATCAGTTTCACCATCAAAAACATTCCTCCGGGTACCTACAAAGGCATCAAACTGGGTTTAGGGGTATCCGCCGACTTGAATGCCTTTGGCCCCAGCAAATACGCCCCACCACACCCTTTGGATGACAATTACTGGTCATGGGCTTCCGGGTACGTCTTCACCAAAATTGAAGGCAATGCTGACCTGGATAAAAGCGGCAAATTTGCCACCAAACTGACTTTCCACGTTGGTCAAAATGATTTTTATCGGCAAAAGGCAATGTGGCACGACATCGAAATCAAGGATAAATCCAGCACCCCACTCACCATTGATGTAGACTTGCATCGGGTTTTGGTAGCCGTACCAGGCTCTTTCCTGGATTTCCGTAAGGTGACCCAGGATCACACCACCGATCGATCCATTGCTAAATTTCTCAGCGACAACCTTGAACAGGCGCTGACGATTCACCATGAGTAAGAACCTGACATTGGGGTGGATTATCAAAGATTGGCAATGGTTGTGTCTGCTGCTGTGTGTATTGAATATTTGCTCTTGTCAAAATGCGCAAGATCAGCAAATCCAAAATACCCCTTTTCAGCCACACCCAATCAAGCCTCCTCATCCGCCTACTTTCCCGGTGATGGTGATTCCATCCGACAATCCACTCACTCGGGAAGGAATTGCTTTGGGGCGGAAGCTCTTTTTTGACCCCATCCTGTCCAGCAATGGCCAGATGTCATGTAGTACTTGTCATCAGCCCAAACTGGCATTCACCGATGGCCAAGCCTTGAGCAAAGGGGTAAAAGGCCACCTGAGTAAGCGCAGTGCCATGTCCTTGTTGAATGTCGGTTTTTATGCCAAAGGATTGTTTTGGGATGGGCGAGTTGGGACGCTGGAAGAACAGTCCTTACACCCCGTACGCGACACCGTTGAAATGAATGCCTCCTGGCCAAAAATTGTCAAAAAGATCCAAAAGCATCCGCATTATCCGATCCTTTTTCGCCAGGCATTTGGCATTCAGTCTATTCAAGAAATGGACAGCGTGTTGGTAGGCAAGGCTCTGGCACAATACGAGCGCACCCTGATCAGTGCCGATACCAAATTTGATCGGGTAATGCGTAAAGCAGCCCAGTTTACGCCTCAGGAAAAACGGGGCTGGACGATTTTTTTTGATGCTTCCCCGGCAGTGCCGACTTCTGAGTGCAACCATTGCCACGTCGATCCCTTATTCAGCACCCTGGGATTTGAAAACAATGGTCTGGTTGAAGCGTTGTCACTGGATGATTACCCCGACAAAGGGCGTGGAGCAGTAACCGGAAACCGAAACGACAATGGCCAATTTCGAGTGCCTACTTTGCGCAATCTAAAATACACTGCACCATACATGCACGACGGACGTTTCAAAACCCTGGATGAAGTGTTGGATCATTACGCATCCGGCGGTCACCCAGGCATCAATGTAAGTCCCAATGTGCGCGAGTTGCACCTGAGCAAAAAAGACCGCGCTGATTTAATTGCATTTTTAAACACGCTGAATGACCAGTACTGATATGCGTTACTCCATATTGCTTGTCTTGTTGCTGACTTTGCTTGGCTGCAAACCAGACAAAAATGAAGACCCCAAGCCCGATACAGATTTGATTTCGGGCAATTATGCTCCCGAAGCATATACCATAAGTATTCCCAAGTGGATGCCTCCACTGCCAGCAACGCCAGCAAATGAATTGACCAAAGGAGGCGTTGCACTGGGAAGAATGCTATTTTATGACCCCATTCTTTCGCGAGACAGCACCCAGGCTTGCGCTACTTGCCATCAACAAGCCTTGGGGTTTACTGACGGACTGGCCAATAGTAAAGGGATTCGGGGCCAAAATGGTAGCCGTAGTTCAATGCCCTTGGTCAACCTGGCTTACAATACCCGAGGCTTCTTCTGGGACGGTCGTTCGGTTGATCTTGAAAATCAGGCCCTGCTCCCCATCGAAGACCACCTGGAGATGGACGATACCTGGGACAATGTAGAACGCAAGTTGCGCAGACACAAGGATTACCCTACTCGTTTTAGAGAAGCTTTTGGTATTTCGCGCAAAACGGAGCTTACCCGAGACCTGGTGGTCAAAGCGATTTCCCAATTTGAACGCACCCTGATCAGTGCTCAATCGCGCTATGACCGCATTGTTTGGGCCAAGGATGATTTCCCCAGCGATGAGGAGCAACGTGGGCTGGAGCTTTTTTTTATTGAGTACGCAGGCAACCAAGCACACCCTGGTTGCTCCCATTGCCATTTCAATCCGCTGTTTACTGACAACAATTTCCACAACAATGGCCTGGACGCTGTACCCAACCTCAGCGCCTTCAAAGACCTGGGAAGAGGAAAAATTACCAGCCTCCTTTCTGACAATGGAAAATTTCGTACACCATCGTTGCGCAACGTTGCCTTGAGCGCACCTTATATGCACGATGGTCGCTTCAAAAACCTGGAAGAAGTACTGGACAATTACAGCAGAGGAGGTCACGGTGTAGCGAATGAAGACCCAAATATTGTTCCTTTTCCGCTCACCGCGCAGGATAAATCCGATTTGATTGCCTTTTTGAAAATGCTAACCGACACGTCTTTTGTGAACAATTCGGCTTTTTCTAATCCCTTTAAGCGCTAAATCAGTTTTTTTTGGCTTTTTTTTAGTTAAAAAAAAGCATTTTTTGAGTGGTTTTTTTCACAAATAATACTAAAAATCGCCCTTTTTTATTGAATTTTTAAGCTAATTATGTTTTTTATTTTTCTCACAATACGCTTATTTTGTCCTTGTAAGCCCCTGTTCTTTGCCCCATATTTGTATTGTCAAACGAACGTAGCCGATGAATGAATCGGGTACAAATTTTGGATATGCATTATGGGATCTTTGTTTGCGAAAATAGTAAGTCAGGTTTAGGGATAAAGTCTGACTTACTATGCAAACCTTTCCCCACCAACTCGAAGTGTTTTCACTCAAAATATACCCACTAGGGAAAAGATTATTTTTTAAAGTTCATGGGATTATATGCAGTAAGTCGCGCTCATTCAGCGCGACTTATTTTTTTTTAAGCAAATCTGAACCAGCTCCAAAGGTAAGTTGTTATTTTTTGGAATTCTGCAAAATAAAACTAAAAAATCCAGGTTTAATTAACTAGAGTATTAAGGCTTTGTCTTAAATTCGTTAATTGATCTAAGAAGTATATTCATGGGATTATAATTTGTTAGTAGTTGGTCGTACTGCAACTGAGTAGTGCGACTTTTTTTTGGAAAAACAACATTAAAAAAAACTTCCAATATCTCCGCCATAGTAGTGGGCAAAAATAAGTGATCATTTTCCTGAGCCAGAGGATTAAATAAGACACTTGAAATGAAACGTTTACTCATTTAATCCTCTCGCAAAATGATCACTTATTTTTTTATCGCCCCAAAGCTTTGTTCATATCAAGAATATTTCGTTTATTTGCTGCACATAAAGCCATAACTACATTTTAGGAATCATTTCATTTTATTACTTCTTCATCCAGTAATAGTATCCTACCCATTTTTTCAGTCTTCAGCATTGGCCTCGTTGTGTGGTATCCACACGACCGGGATCACTCTATTTTCATTGCTAACAAATTTTAATCCAATGTTCAAAAGACCAACCGCTGTTTTATCCCGAAACAATAGCGAACCGATTAAACTGCTGTTGCTGGTTTGCTGCATGGCCATCAGTGGATTCAGCACCGCAGCATTTGCCCAAATCACCCTCAATTTTGATCTTACCAACCCAATCTGTGCAGGACTGGGGGTTGGAAGCAGAATTTTGGTGACGTCCAGCGGTGGTACCAGCCCTTATGCATACAAATGGTCAAATGGGGCTACTACAAATGAGCTCAGCAATGTTCTTGCGGGTAGTTATTCTGTAACAGTTACCGATGCAGCCAATCGCAGCATCAGCGGTACTGCAACCCTCAGTGATCCTGAGCGGGTCAGTGTTAGTTTCGAGTCCCAAAGCTGCACCTCCCCTGCCACCATAACGGCTACAGGAAGCGGTGGATTCCCACCGTATACCTATACCTGGGATGGGATGGTGCCTGGACGAACCTATCAAGCTTCCCTTCCTGGAAAGTATTGTGTAACTGTCACCGACTCCAAGCTTTGTGGTCGAATTGCCTGTTTTACGGTTTCGATCAATCCAATGTTTTTGGATGTCAGTTCTCAGGCCATCAGTTGCCCTGGAGTAGATGATGGCAGGGCCAGTGTAAGCGCTTCAGGCGGCACAGCACCTTATTTTTATACCTGGAGCAATGGCGCAACCACTTCGACCATCAGCAACCTTAAAGCGGGAAATTATTCGGTGACGGTGGTAGATGCTGGAGGCTGTACGGAAATTGCTACCACCACCGTTGTCAACAAGTCACCCATCCAAATAACCCTGACCCCCACCCAACCATTGTGTTCGGGAGATGCCAACGGAGCCATTACCGCCATTGCTACTGGAGGAAACGGTGGTTTTCTTTACCGTTGGAATACTGGCGCAACAACTACCGCCATTACAGCTTTAACCGCAAGCACTTACACCGTTACGGCCACCGATTCCAGGGGGTGTACGACCAATTCATCGAGCACGCTGGTGCCGGGATCCAACCTGAGTCTCCTTCCAGCCGGAGTTCCCGAAACCTGTCCAGGCAACAACGATGGATTTGCGCTGGTGGAAGCTAATGGAGGGATTCAGCCTTTGAGTTTCAACTGGGCCGTAGGCGGGTCGACCAATACCTTGAGTAGACTGGCTCCGGGTACTTACCGCATTACCGTCAGTGATGGCAAAGGCTGTCAAAAAACCGCAGATGTAATCGTAAGGGCTGCAACTGCAATTACCATCAACGTTGCCTCTACCAATAACCCTACTTGTGGAGCAAGCTCGGGCAAAGCAAAAGTAACTGCTACTGGCGGCATTGCCCCCTATAAGTACTTGTGGAGCAATGCGGCAACCACGGACTCCATAACCAACCTGGCAAGTGGAACTTACCGGGTTACGGTAACCGACCGCAATGGCTGCCAAAAATTTGGCGTAGCCACAATAACGGAGCCCCCCAGCATGGTACTGACCCTGCAAACCCAGCAAATCACTTGTAATGGGCTGAAAAATGGGCGCATCACTGCATTGGTAAATGGTGGCACCTCTCCTTACACCTATATCTGGAACAATGGGAAACGTACCCAGATCATCGATACTTTGGCTCCGGGTACCTATGGCATTATGGTGCGCGACGCCAAAGCCTGTGTCGTGCAGTCATCTGCTACCCTCCTGGATCCTCCTGGAGTAACGGGTACGCTGACTTTGACCAATTTCCTTTGCAGCAATACCCCAACTGGCAGTGGCCAAATTAGTGTTTCCGGCGGCACTACTCCTTATACTTATAAATGGAGCAATGGGGCAACCACCTCTGCTTTACAGAATCTGACGCCAGGCAATTATGCAGTGACCGTTACAGATGCGAATGGTTGTGTAAAACCTTTCAGCGGTCAAATCAGTCTCAATTCAGGCATAAGTCTTTCCGCTTCTGTATCGGATGTCAACTGCTTTGGTGACAACAATGGCCGGATAGCGCTCACAGCAACGGGCGGTACTGGTGTCTTACGCTACAACTGGAGCAATGGCAACACCACCTCAATAGTCAATAACCTCGCTCCAGGAACCTATACGGTCACTGTGGCTGATCAAAACAATTGCAGCAACGACAGCAGTTTTGTCATCGTGCAACCAGCGGTACTGCGTGCCATCATGAGTGGAAATGGACTCCTCTGCGCTACACCTTTAAGTGGAGCAGCACGTTGTACCCCCAGCGGAGGTACCATGCCCTATTCTTTCAATTGGAGCAATGGCGCAACGACTTCCGCGATAACTGCTTTGAGCGGAGGGAAATACACCGTAACCGTAACCGATGCGCGTGAATGCGAGGTAATCGATACGTTCAGGGTCACTGATCCAGGTGTCCTGCTTTGCCAAGTCAGAATCATTAAAGCCGTCAGTATTCCAGGTGCCATGGATGGCGAGGCCGAAGTGAGCATAAATGGAGGCACAGCGCCCTTTACTTATATCTGGAGCAATGGTGCCAGGACTTCAGCCACCACCAACCTGAGCAGCGGAAACTATTCGGTGACGGTAACCGATGCACTGGGATGTACCACAAACTGTAGCGTGGCTTTAGCGCCCAGCAAAGCACTGATTGGCGACATGGTTTGGTTTGACCGGAATGAAAATGGCCTCATGGATGCTGGTGAACCGGGAATACCGGGGATCAAAGTAAAACTGAACCGCATGGATACCATCAACGGCCCGGAGATGGCGGTCACGACGACCAATGCTAACGGAAAATACTATTTTGCGGTAAACCCGGGTTGTTATAGGGTTACCTTTGGTATACCCGATACCCTGCGGCCAACCCAGGCAAATGTTGGCAGCAATGACGCCATCGACAGCGATTGTGACCCATTTAGTTACATGACCGACACCATCTGTGTAGCGCCCGGCAGCAGCAACCTGATCTGGGATGCAGGGGTAACTTTTGGGCCCAAAGGAAGTACACTCGGCACCTGTCGCTGTTTGAACAATGCGGTGGATGCCGGAACTGGACAATTCCGTGAAACGATCACCATCGATGCAATCCCAGGCGAAACCTGGCGCATCACCAGTGTCAGAGGGGTATACCGAGACGACAGTGCAAACCCACCTGCTTTACCCATACCTTTAAACACAGGTGTTACCCTAGCCACTTCAACTCCAGGGGTCTTCTCCTTGACTTTCAAACACCTGGATGGTCAAGGATACCGCATGAAAATTACCAATGGGGTAGATACGATGATTTTTCAGAACACCTGCGCTTATCCAACCCTCAGAATTGCCCGTTTGTCCAATGCCAGAGATACTTTCTGCGTGAATGCAGCAGCGTTTGATTTGGTGGCAACGAGTTCAACGCCTGGAGAAATTTCGTTTACGCTCAATGGCCAACCCGTAACCCGCATCAATCCCGCGACATTGCCTCCTGGCACGTATGAATTGATTGCCCGCTTGTCTCCCAACAACACCGAAGAATGCGAGGCCGTTTTGCGCCGACTCATTGTGATTACCCGTACCAACTGCCGCGCAGTCATCGGAGATTTTGTGTGGCATGACTTGAACCAAAACGGCATTCAGGATCCAGGTGAACCTGGGATTCCTGGGGTAAAAATAATCGTATTGGTCGTACCCAAGGGTGGGTTTACCACACCAGATACCATCGTTACAGATGCCAATGGAAAATACTTGTATACTGGCCCGGCGGGCAAATACAAAATGACCATTATTTTGCCTCCAGGATTCGTATTGGGCAAATCCAATGCTGGAATTGATGATCGAATAGACAGCGACTATGATTCTACTTCCTTGATGACCAACATCATTGATCTGGCAGAAGGTCAAATCGACTTAACCGTTGACGCAGGCCTAATCAAACCCTGTATCAATGTGACCAGTGCAGGCGTAATCGGTTACGATCAACGGCTGTGCGCTCCCGGAATTGATCCGGCGCCCTTGGTCAACCTTGTTTCCCCCACCGGTGGTGTAGGCGAAGTGGAGTACCTCTGGATGAAATCAGTGAGCAGTCCGCGCTTCGACAATGCCTTTTTTGATCCGATCCCCAATTCAAATGCGCCCGTTTACGACCCAGGGCCACTACAAACCACCACTTATTTTGCCCGTTGTGTGCGCATCAAGGGCGGTTGTCCTTACATCGAAAACAATGTAGTCAAAATTGAGGTGGGCAATGATGTGAAAATCGACTGGAAGAGTCCAACCGGGTTTTGCGCCAAAGACAACGCAGTATTGCGCATTGAAACGGGAAGCGAATTCCCTGGGGTACGCTGGGATTTCGACCTCGGGGTTACACCAAGGGTGGCTTACGGCAAAGTAGCTACGGTTAGTTTTGTTGGGCCTGGTCGGTTCGGGGTGACCCTCACGGTTTCAGAAAACAACTGCGTGGGTAGTTTCACAACATTCTTGTCTGTATCCGATAACCCAACCGTATGTGGTGGTGGCATCAATAGTTTTGGATTGGACGCTGTACCAATGAACAGTCAAACGGTAAGGCTCAATTGGGCTATTTTCAACGATGGCCAAAATTATACCTTCGACGTGCAACGCTCCAACGACGCCAAACAGTTTGGTTTGATTGGTACAGTCAAAGCACCAATCCGACTTAAGAACAACAACCAGGAATACGAATACATCGACTATACGGCTCTGAAAGGTATCAATATCTATCGGGTACGCATGGTCAACACCACTTTTGGCGGCGAAGCCTTGTCCAAATTGGCCAATACCAAAGTGGGCGTAGAACCCGACGATTTGTTCAACATTTACCCCAATCCGGTAAAAGACCGCCTGGTGATCCAATTTCTGCAACAACCCACTAGCGATATCATCCTTGAACTTTTTAACGCAGATGGCCGCCTGCATTCCAGCAAAAAAGTGAGTGCTGGCACCATCCTCGATGGCATCAGTTTCGATGATCTGCCGCGCGGATTCTATTTCGTCCGAATCAACCTGGGCGATTTGGGAACGGAGACTGTGAAAATTGTGAAAGAGTAAGGTTTAAATTTTGGGTTTCCACAATTTCACCTAAGTAGTGGGGCAAAAATAAGTGATCATTTTTTCTGAGCCTGAGGATTATATAAGACACTTGAAATGAAACGTTTACTTATCTAATCCTCTGGAAAAATGATCACTTATTTTTTTATCGCCCCTGAGTGTTTAATTGTGGAAACCCAAAACCTTTAACGGATCAGGTTCACTCCCCCATTCAAGACCGAGCGCTTGCCGCCACAATCCAGTTCGATGGCATAAAAATAAAGGCCGAGATTGGCTTTTTGCCCCCGGAAGGTTCCATCCCATTCGCTGTCCAAATCTTTTCCTTCAAAAACCAGGTTGCCGTAACGGTCGCGGATGTAAAAGCGAAGCACTTCCACTTTGCTCCCCTCCCCTGCCAGTACCTTAAAAGTGTCGTTGATTTTGTCTCCGTCTGGAGAGAAAGCGTTGGGTACATATACCGCTCCAACATTGAGCTTTAAGGTGTACACGCTGTCGCAAAGCCCAGGGCGTTTGATGGTTTTGGTATAGACTCCGGATTGGGTATAGCCTTCGTAATTGCCGCCCGCGCAAATACTCACCTCCTCCTGCAAATTGGAGATTTCCACCACCTGCAGGATCAGGGTTCGCACACTATCACACCCGGGGCCACGCGCAAATAAGGTATCCCGATAAGTACCCGGTGTGGAATAGCCCGCAAAAACAGCGCCTTTGCAAATGGTTTTATTCAAAGAAAAAGGGATGGCACTGGCCTGACTCAAGATCAAGGTGCGAATGCTGTCGCAACCCGATCTCGCAACCAGGGTATCCACATAAGTACCCGGAGTAGCATAGCCCTCTATGCTTGCACCCTTGCAAATAGTGGCATTGCTGCTAGATTTTACCGGATCCATCACAACCAATTGAGTGACTTGAAAGCTATCACAACCTGCTTTGGTCTGAAAAGAATCCCG
Source organism: Haliscomenobacter sp. (assembly GCF_040403615.1). Classification (NCBI taxonomy): domain Bacteria; kingdom Pseudomonadati; phylum Bacteroidota; class Saprospiria; order Saprospirales; family Haliscomenobacteraceae; genus Haliscomenobacter; species Haliscomenobacter sp. The sequence continues at coordinate 22,783 of NZ_JBBAKG010000069.1, forward strand.
GTATATTCCGCTGCTGCGGTGTCCTCCGAATTGCTCACCCGCGCAGATTACCTTGAGGCTTTGGGTCAATAGCGGAGGCGCCACGGCTAAACGCAAAATACGGATGCTGTCACAACCATCGCTGCCTTTGAATCGATCGGTATAATTGCCCGTACTGCGGTAACCCGCAAAACTCGCTCCCTGGCAGATCCGAACATTGAGTACTACTGAATCGGGCTGGAGTACTTTTAATCTCAAAATGCGCAGACTATCACAGCCGCGCACGTTTCTATAGGTATCGCGGTAAACCCCGCTGATTCGATACCCCTCTACCTGGCCGCCTACACAAATGGTGCGATCAATGGTGACGGTATCTGGCCTGAATACCAACAACTGGATGGTGCGTACGCTGTCGCAACCCACTGCATTTTTTAGCACATCTGTATAAATGCCTGCTTTTGAGTAACCTTCATAAGATTGCCCCACACAAATGCCGCGAATGATATTAGAGGAAGAATTTGGTTTTACTTTTAAATTCAGGATGCGGGTACTGTCGCAGCCCAGTTTTGTCTTAAAAACATCGGTGTAGGTATTGGCGTAGGTATATCCAAAGGCACTTTGCCCGGCACAAATTGCAGTATCCACGGTCACCCGCGGACTGGGATTGACGGTCAATTGAAAATAGCTAACGCTGTCACAACCCTTACTTGTCCGAATGGTATCTGCGTATAAACCAGCGGTGCCGCGTTTGCGGTACACTTCTCCTTGACAGATGGTGACGGGTTGGGCAATTTTTTCAGGTAACGTGTAAGAATTGTACAAATCAAGCAATTGCTGATCCGAGATGCTTTTGTTGAAAATGTAAAACTCATCCATGATGCCAATGAAATACTCGGTGGTGCCGGGTTCATCTCGTCCCAAAACGATAGGAGAATTGTTTTGGCGAACGGCAGTCATGGGCAAAGTCAGGCTGATGACCAATTTACCATTCAGAAAAATATCCAGTTTGCCCCGGTTGAAGCGCCAGACTACAAAATTCCATTGATTGAGCTGAATCGCAAAAGGGGCACCCATCACAAAGTTCTGATAGGCCGTGGGGATCAATCCGGGCGCCGTATACCGCACATAGGGAATCAGAGATCCACCCTGGTAGGCAACATTGAAAGGAGCAGTGAGCGGTTTGGTATCGGATTTGGTCAGGATAGAGACGGTGTTCCCGTCCAGCGCGGTGGGAAAAATCCAGCAGGCAAAGGTAAATTCGCTGGTCAAGCCATTGATCACACCAACGTTGGGAATTTCAAAATAATCGCCAACGCCATCCAGTTGATAAGCCGAGCCGCGAATGCCGGGTACACAGCGCGGATTGCCAAAGATCAGCGCATTGTTGCGGGTGGTACTATTATCATCTGCGCTGCCTTCAAATGGATAATACCCAATAGGCGCAATCTGACCACCCAACCACAAGGGCAGGCAGAGCAAAAACAGAATTTGGGGACGCATTTGTCAATCGGTTTTGTGGGAAAAATTACAATTGGTGAAAAGTAGGTAGATTTGTGGAGATTTTCAAGAGGGAATTGGGTTTGATGAAAATGAGCTGAGGATTTTTTAAAAATGTATTCAGATTCGTATTGTTTTATATTTTTTTATTTAAAATTAAATTTTTATTTATCATTCCCTAAATTCGTTGTTCAACCTGCGAGTTTTTTTAGCAAGTTAGAATCAGTTTTCTATAAACAAACATCAAACCATCGCCAATGAAAAACACCCTTTTCAACCGTCGCCGTTTCTTGAAAGAAACTGCCACTACTGCAACCGGAATAGCAATTCTCTCTTCGCTGCCCCAAACAAGTTTTGCCCATTCAGTTGCAGAACCACGCATCAAATTCTCGGTCATCAACATCAACCACGGCCATATTTATGGCATGGTGGATGCCGTGACCCGAGGTGGTGGGCAACTGGTTTCCTTTTATGCCAAAGAGCCAGACCTCGTTGCCGCTTTTGCCAAAAGGTACCCAGAGGCTAAAATAGCCGCCAACCAGAAAGAAATCCTGGAAGACCAGAGCACCCAACTCATCCTCAGTTCGGGTATTCCCATTGAACGCGCACCGCTGGGCATCGAAGTGATGAAGCACGGCAAGGATTACCTGGTAGACAAACCCGGCATTACTTCCCTCGAGCAACTGAAAGCCGTACGCGCTACCCAACAGGCCACCAAGCGCATCTACTCCATCATGTACAGCGAGCGCCACGAAAACCGCGCAACGGTCAAGGCGGGCGAGTTGGTCAAAGCGGGCGCGATTGGTAAAGTGATTCAAACCATCGGCATGGGCCCGCACCGCATGAGCCTCAGCTCCCGACCCGACTGGTTTTTTGACACCAAATACTATGGCGGCATCATCACCGATATTGCTTCTCACCAGTTTGACCAGTTTCTTTTCTTTACGGGTTCTACCCAAGCGGAAATTGTGGCGGCGCAAGTAGGCAATGTCAATCATCCCCAATATCCCAAATTTGAAGACTTTGGCGATGTGATGATCAAAGGTGATAAAGGTACGGGCTATATCCGCGTGGATTGGTTTACCCCCGATGGACTAAAAACCTGGGGCGATGGCCGCCTGACCATCCTGGGCACCGATGGCTACATCGAAATCCGCAAAAACATCGACATCGCCAAATCTGATGCCGGAAACAATTTGTACCTGGTGAATCAAAAAGAAACACGTTACATCGATTGCAAAGATGAGCCACTTCCCTTTGGTACCCTTTTCGTAGACGATGTACTCAACCGCACCGAAACCGCGATGCCACAAGCGCATTGTTTCCTTGCAACGGAAATGGCGTTGAAGGCGCAGAAAATGGCCCAGTCGATCAGTTTTGGAAAATAATTTATACCAAGCACAAAAGCGACATAAATGGGAACGCTGATGACGCGGATTGAGCGGATTTACACGGATTTTATCTGCGATAATCCGCCTAATCTGCGTCATCAGCGTTCCCATTTAAGTTTCTCCATCAGAGCCGAAGGCGCTGTAAAGAAAAAGCATACCCTTATTTCTCCAATACCTCCTTCAACTTCGCCAAAGACTTTTGGTATTCCGTTCCGATCATGTCATCCATGCTCATGAACACCTGCATGAAATTCATAGGGTAAGTCATCTTGCCGCTCATCCCCCATTTCACCTGGGTGGTAGAATCATTGATGGCCACTGTCTCCAGGTAGGCCGGAGATATTGAACCCATCATGCCTTTGAAGCGCAGTTCTGCATCGATCCGTTTGCCTTCCGCAATTTTTAGCACTTCCTGCTCGCCATCGCCCATCATTTTGCTTTCCCATATTGCAACCGAACCCACCTCGCCATCGGTGCCGCGGTAGGCCATTTTCATATCCGGGTCTGCTTGAGTCCAGGTACTCCAGTTTTCTTGATTTTTCAGGGATTTCAGGTAGGCAAACACCTCTGCTTTGGGTTTGTTGATGCTGATTTCCCGCACAATCGCAAAGTCCTTCTTGATAAAAAGGGCGGCAATCAGAAAGGCGGCAATCAGGATGCCGATTACCAATAAAAATCTTTTCAGTAACTTCATGTCAAATAGGATTTTGATGAAAATGTTTTTTAATTTTAAACAATAACAAAAATAAAAACATTTTTTAAAACAAAAAATAAAAATTTACGCCAATTTAGAGGGGCATTTGCGTCAAAAAGCAAAATGAACTTACTTTGGCTTACTTTATGGCTTCTTTTTAGCTTCGCTGAAAAAATTAAACAGCCGCATAGCGATTTGCACCCCCTGGTTTTTATCTTTGCACTTTTAAACCCAATTGCTGATGCAGCACGTATCTGAACCGGAAATTAATACCCAGGTAGCCCAAAATCTGGGACTTACTGAAGAAGAGTTTGACCGAATTGTCAAAATCATGGGGCGAACCCCCAATTTTACCGAGTTGAGCATCTTCTCGGTCATGTGGTCTGAACATTGCTCGTACAAACATTCGATCCATTGGCTCAAAACATTACCCCGCGACGGCAAACGTCTTTTGGTTGGGGCTGGTGAAGAAAATGCCGGATTGGTTGACATTGGCGAAGGCCTGGCTTGCGCATTTAAAATTGAATCCCACAATCACCCTTCTGCCATCGAGCCTTATCAAGGTGCAGCGACTGGGGTTGGGGGCATTCACCGCGATATATTTACCATGGGTGCTCGTCCCATTGCAGCACTCAACTCGTTGCGTTTTGGCAATTTGGATGCGGCACATACCCAGCACCTGATCAAGGGGGTCGTAAAAGGAATTGGCGATTATGGCAACTCCTTTGGCGTACCTACAGTAGGTGGCGAGGTTTACTTCAACGATTGCTACAACCAAAACATCCTGGTCAATGCCATGTCGGTAGGGATTGTCAAAGTGGGTCAAACCATTTCTGCAATCGCTGAAGGGGTAGGCAACCCCATCTTTATCGTTGGTTCGGCTACGGGCAAAGACGGCATCCACGGCGCTACATTCGCCTCTGCTGATTTGACCGAAGACTCTGCTGAAGACTTGCCAGCAGTACAGGTAGGCGACCCTTTTCAGGAAAAACTGCTGCTGGAAGCAACCCTTGAAGTCATCAAAACTGGCGCGGTAGTCGGCATGCAAGACATGGGTGCAGCAGGCATCACCTGCTCTACCTCAGAGATGAGTGCCAAAGGCAAATGCGGCATGCACATTGACCTGAGCAAAGTACCTACCCGCCAGGCCAACATGAAAGCCTGGGAGATTTTGCTTTCCGAAAGCCAGGAGCGCATGCTCATTTGTGTGCACAAAGGCCAGGAGCATTTGGTAGTAGACGCATTTGAAAAATGGGATCTGGAATGTGCCCAAATCGGCGAAGTAACCGATACCGGACACCTGGAGTTCTATTACGAAGGCGAATTGGTGGCCGATGTACCCGCCGATCCCCTGGTTTTGGGTGGTGGTGCCCCCGTTTACCAGCCCGAATACCAGAAGCCAAAATACATTGATCAGGTCAATAAATTCAACAGCAAGAACATCAACCAACCCAAAGACCTCAAGAAGGTTGCCCGGACGGTGTTCTCTTCGCCCAATATCGTTTCCAAGCGCTGGATTTATGAGCAGTACGACTCCATGGTGCGCACCAACAACATGGGGACCAATGCACCCTCGGATGCATCACTGGTACGCATAAAAGGCACCAATAAAGCATTGGCCCTTACGGTAGATTGCAACTCGACTTATGTTCACGCTGACCCTTATACTGGCGCGGTGATTGCAGTAGCAGAAGCAGCCCGAAACATCGTTTGCTCAGGAGGAACACCCGTTGCCATCACAAACTGCTTGAATTTCGGGAGCCCTAAAAACCCCGAAGTATACTGGCAATTTGTCAACGTGATCAAAGGCATGGGCGATGCTTGCCGTAAATTTGATACGCCTGTTACGGGTGGAAACGTGAGTTTTTACAACCAGTCGGTATTAGGCGACCGCACCGAACCCATTTTCCCTACGCCCACTATCGGGATGCTGGGTATTTTGGAAGATGTGAAGTACCAGATGACCTTGAGTTTCAAAAAAGAAGGCCATTTGATTTACATGATCGGTACGCCTCAAAACGACATCAACTGCTCGGAATACCTGCGTTTGGTACACAAGGTGCTACTTTCGCCAGCACCTACCATCGACCTGGATGAAGAATTTCACATCCAGTTGAATTTGGGTAAATTGATTCGCCGTCGCTTGATCGAATCTGCCCATGACGTATCTGAAGGTGGTCTGTTCACTACCTTGCTAGAATCAGCTATGGCGGGCAATATCGGCTTTGAAGCAGAAACCGATGACAACTTCCGCAAGGATGTGTACCTTTTCAGTGAAAGTCAAAGCAGGATTGTGATCACTTGTACTGCGGATAAAGAAGACGATCTGGTCAACTACCTGAATACACACAATATTCCTTTTACCAGAATCGGCGAAGTAACCGGAAAACGCGTTCTAGTGGACGGCGAAGACTACGGCACGCTGAACGAATGGAAAGCCATCTATGACCATACCTTGGGTCAAAAAATGGAAAATGCTATATAATCTAAAATCAATCGCATGAACCGCTTCCTTCAAATTGCATCTCTTGCCTTATTGTTGTTGGGCATCTGGAGCTGTACCCCCAAAGGGACTACCATCTCTGGAACCATTAAAGGTGCTGAAAACTTACAGGTTTTTGTTGATCAAGTTGTGATTGGCCGCGCCAGCACCGTCATGGACAAAGCCGATATTGGCGCCGATGGCAGTTACAAAATCAATTTCGCCGAAGGCTTGAAACCCGGCATTTACAACCTGCGGATTGGTGCCAAACGCATCAATCTGGTCATGGATGGTTCTGAAAAATTGGTCACTGTAAATGGAGACCTGAACACGTTCCAGGATTACGCCGTTGAGATCACGGGGTCCAAAGATTCCAAATTGTTGGCCACCTGTGCCAAGAGCCTCATGGAACGCCAAATGTCGGCCAATGACGTGACCACCTTTATTGATACCACCAAAAGCCCTTATTTGGGTGCCTTTTTGGCCTATATGGTGTTTGGCAACTCCGGCCCTTATTTGCCAATTCAGAAGAAGGCACTCGAAAAGCTGCAACAGGCAGATCCCAATTCAGATCTTGCCACTTCTTATTCCGAATTTTTGGCCTCGATGGAAGCCCAGTACGTTGCAGAACAAAGTAATCAGGTGGTTCAAATCGGCAAACCTGCTCCAGATATCGATCTGCCTAGCCCAAGTGGCAAGAAATACCGCCTCTCTGACCTGAAAGGCAAAGTGGTATTGCTCGACTTTTGGGCAAGCTGGTGTGGCCCTTGCCGGGGTGAAAACCCCAACGTTGTAGCGATTTACAACAAATACAAAGACAAAGGATTCACCATTTTCAGTGTTTCACTGGATGGTTTTGACGATCGTCAGGCTGCTGGTGCTACTCCTGCTCAAATCAGCGAAGCCCGCCTACGCGGTAAGGAGGCCTGGATTCAGGCCATTCAGGCTGACAACTTGAGCTGGCCCTACCATGTGAGTGACCTGAAACATTGGAATGCGGCTCCTGCTGCGCAGTACGGTGTGCAAGGCATTCCTCGCGCATTCATGATCAACAAAGAAGGTTTGATCGTATCTACCGAAGTACGGGGAGCCGCAAATATCGAAGCGGAGTTGTTGAAGCATTTGTAAGACAACGAACCCAATTTGGGTAAAAATCGCGGAACAGTTGAACTGCTCCGCGATTTTTTTTTGCCTAAAATTTAAATCTGCGCATCCATCTGTGTCAAATCTGCGAGAAATAAAACCCATCTTAAATCCACTTTTGCTATTTTTGGTTATAAAATCGATCCAGGTGAAAAAGCTCTTCTATATTTCCATCTTTCTCCTTGTCTTGTTTGAAATTGCCAATGTCTATTTCATCATGCCGATGCCGGGCAGTCAGCGCATGGACAGCATCGATTTGGCTTATTTTTTGAACTCCTGGCGCTGGTTATTCCGGCTCTCTTTGCTTGCGCTTGCCGCCATAGCCTTTTGGCAGGCTAAATTTACCCGACTTTGGTTGCCCCTGATTGCTGTGTTGATTTGGGGTTTTGTCACCTACCAATTCAATTTTGAGATGACTGCCGAGCGCATGTTTGTGCAACCAAAATTGAGCATGCAGACGATTGAAAAAAATAAGGTGGAACTGAAACGACTCGTTTTGGGCGTGAGCTACGGCGGGGCTGCCAGCGCTTACCCGATTCAGTACATGGCCTATCACCATCAGGTACGTGACGAAGTGGGTGGGCAACCCATCATGGTAACCTACTGCAACGTGTGTCGCACCGGGCGGGTGTTTGAACCCAAAATTGATGGGCAAAACGAAACTTTCCGCCTGGTTGGAATGGATCATTTCAACGCCATGTTTGAAGATGGACACAGCAAATCCTGGTGGCGACAAGAAAATGGCGAAGCCATTGCCGGCCCCCTCAAAGGAAAGGTTTTGCCCGAAATGCCATTCAATCAAATGACCCTCAAGCAATGGCTAAAGTACCACCCCAATAGCAAAATCATGCAGCCAGATTCCACTTATGCGGAAGAATACCAATACCAAAAAAATTACGAAAACGGCAATAAAAAAGGCGAACTCACCCGCACCGATACGCTTTCCTGGCGCGAAAAATCCTGGGTCATTGGCATTAAAATTGGCCAGGCCAGCAAGGCTTTTGATTGGAATGCCTTGAAGAAAAAAAGAATCATCAATGGCAAAGTTGGCAACACCCCCATCGTACTGGCCCTTGCCCTGGATGGCAAAAGTTTCGTCGCATTTGAACGCCCCAATGGCACTTCATTCCATTTGCAAAACGATACGCTGATCGGAGACAAGCACATGTACAACTGGCTGGGCAAATCATTTGATCCAGAAGTGGCTGACCTCAAAAAAGTGCCAGCATATCAGGAATTCTGGCACAGTTGGAAGACTTTTCATGGGGATGCCCGGTGAAAGGTTGTCTGCTATTGACATGATTGGGTTTATGAATTATCAAATTTTATGATCGCCTTCAAAACTGCCTTACATCAAGCCTGCCTCAATCGCATCGACCAACGCATCGTCCTTGCTCAAAAAGCCATGGAAGACATCCAGGAATCGGCCAACCAGGAAACCAAGAGCAGCGCTGGTGACAAGTACGAAACCAGTCGCGCCATGATGCAGCAGGAAAAAGACAAACATGCTGATCAATTGGACCAGGCCAAGGAACTCCGTCGGCAACTGGAGCTTTTAGACCCAACCATAACCCCTTCCCAGATTCAACCCGGCAGCCTGGTACAAACCAATGAAGGCCAATACTACTTGAGCGTGAGCTTGGGCAAAATGTTACTGGATAACCAAACCGTATTTGTGCTTTCTGCGGCAGCGCCCTTGGGACAGGCGCTGCTTCACAAACGCATTGGCGACAAAATTGTATTTCAAAACCGCAGCATTGAAATCCTGGAGATCTCGTAAACTCAGGGCATCAACTCCTCCTTATACGGCGCTGAAGCCTGCGCCCCCATCCGCGTTACCGCAATAGCACCCGCCCGACAAGCAAAATCGATGGCGGGCAACCAATCCAGTCCCTCGGCCAAAGCCACCACCAATGCTCCATTGAATACATCGCCAGCTGCGGTCGTATCCACCGCAGTGACTACCGGAGCAGCCACCTGAAAATACGCATCGGCATTATGGAAATAGGCACCTTTTGCGCCCAGCGTGATGATCACGTTGGCTACGCCTTTGCTCAGAAGGGCTTCGGCCACCCGAGGCAAGGAGGCATCGTCGTCCAAAGACAACCCGGTCAGCAATGCTGCTTCGGTTTCGTTGGGCGTGATCAACGACAAAAGTGGGTACAATTCATCTGGCAGCACCTGAGCAGGAGCTGGATTGAGCACAAATGGTTTGCCCAGGGCATGGGCTTTTTGCGCAGCGTAGAGTACGGTTTCGATTGGCGTTTCGAGTTGCATCAGAATCAAGTCGGCAGCTTCAAATGCCGCATTGGCCAGATCTAGATCGGCAGGACTCAGCGCTGCATTCGCTCCAGGGGCAACTACGATTTCGTTTTCCCCTTCGGCATTGACCGTGATCAGGGCAACGCCCGAAGCCAGAGCAGGATCGGTCTGCACGTATTCCACATTGATGCCTTCATGAACAAAGCCTTCGACGGCCTGGCCGCCAAAAACATCGTTGCCGACCTTGGCCACCAGATCCACCATGCCACCAATGCGCGCAGCAGCTACCGCTTGATTGGCGCCTTTTCCACCTGGAAACAGGTAAAAGTCACCGCCAATGATGGTCTCTCCTGGCTGCGGAAAACGGGCAGTTTTGACCACCATATCGGTATTTGAACTTCCTATGACAAGTATGCGAGGCATGTTTTTGTTTTTTGTGTGTGACGGATAGACCTACTTGAAAGAGGGTCATCCAACCAAATGAAACTGTTCTAAAGCATTTATTTATAGTAGAAATGTCTTAGCAATGCGAAAAAGGCCTTATTGAAATCCCGATTTTGCGGAAGCGGAGGCGGGTTAAGCGAAAAACTGTTTGAGTCCCGACGCAGGAGGGGCGAGTTTT
>NZ_JBBAKG010000070.1:0-5580 GCF_040403615.1 Haliscomenobacter sp.
TTGAGCCCAAAAGAGTTTCTTGGGGACTTTGTGCCATCACGCCGAAGGCGGGAAACCCGTTCCAATCCGCCCAAATCCGGGGCATCTGTTCTCCTATTGACGTCCCGCTATACCAGAGGCCTAATCGTTTTGAATAACCGCGACGACCTTTTCCAATAGCTGATCTGCCCCCAGGGCAGCTAATGCATTCGACAATCTACATTTTTCCAATAAATCTAGCTGCTTAAAAGAAAAAAACTCGAAGCCTTGGATCCACTTAGTGACCATATGCCCAAGTACAACTACTCGGTCACCTTCTCCAAAAACTCATCCTCCGTCCAAATCAGGATCGTCCCAATTTCCCTCGCTTTTTTCAGTTTTGAGCCCGCTTCCTCCCCTACTACCAGAATATCGAGGTTTTTGCTCACGGCACTAATGTTTTTGGCGCCAGCGGCTTCCGCTTTTTCCTGGGCTTCTTTGCGGCCCATTTTCGCGAGGGTTCCGGTAAAGAGGATGGTTTTGCCAGCTAGGGGCGCATCGGCTGCAGCAGCTTTGGGTTTGTCATCCTCGGTTTGCTCCAGGTTGACGCCCAGAGAACCCATTTCCGCCAGCATTTCGATGTTTTGCCAAACCTGGAAATAATCGATGATGTTCTTTGCTACGACCGGGCCAACGTCTTTGATTTTGGTAAAATCTTCGAATTGCCAATCTTTGAGTTCCAATACGTTGTTGATCTCCGCAGCGATCAGTTTGGACACTTTTTTGCCAAAATGATGGATGCATAAGCTGTACAAGAAGCGGTGAATGGGGTTTTTCTTCGCTTTCTCAATGGCAGCCTGGAGGTTCAGTGCCGATTTTTCGCCAAAGCCTTCCAACTGCGCAACCTGGGTGAAATCGAGTTTATACACATCCGCAAAATTTCGGATCCAGCCCAATTCAAAAAACCGTTCTACGATTTGCTTGCCCATGCCGTCGATGTCCATGGCGTCCTTGGAGACGTGGAAAATGATGCGCTGGAGGTCTTGCTGGCCACAAACGCAGTTGGGGCAACGCCAGGCCGCCTCTTCTCCTTCCCGCAGCAATTCTACGGGCGTATCGGTGGTATTGATGGGGCAAAATTTGGGGAAAACAATGGGGGTTTCGGTTCCATCGCGCAGTTCATCCATCGCCTTGACGATGTAGGGAATCACGTCTCCGGCACGTTCTACGAGTACGGTATCGCCCAGGCGCAGGTCGCGACTGGTGATGAAATCCTCGTTGTGCAAAGAAACTGAAGACACGGTCACTCCGGCCAGTTGCACGGGGTCGAGTTTGGCTACGGGGGTGATTGATCCGATTTTACCCACCTGGTATTCTACATTGAGCAGCTTGGTAGTTGCTTGTTTGGCCTGAAATTTAAACGCGATGGCCCAACGCGGGTGGTGGGAGGTGAAGCCAGCCCGTTCCTGCGTTTCGCGGCTGTTGACTTTGGCCACCATGCCATCGATTTCGTAGGCATAGCCTTCGCGCTGTTGCTGCCAGTAGTCACAAAATTCGCGTACTTCGTTGATGTTTTTGCAAAGCTTGCGTTCTTGAACGGGTACTTTGAAACCCAGTTTTTCCAGTACTTCCAGGCTTTCGAGGTGGGTGGTAAACTGGCTGAGCGTGTTGTTGCCTTCCCGGTCGGCAGCGTACCCGAGGGTGTAAATGAAGGCTTCCAAGCCACGTTTGGCTACTTCTTTGGGGTCTTTGATGCGCAAGCCTCCGGTGGCGGTATTGCGGGCATTGGCAAAAAGTTGTAGCCCGTCGGCAGCGCGCTGGGCATTCATTTTGGTAAAAACATCTTTGCGGATCAGCACCTCGCCGCGCAATTCTACGCGATAGATGCCGTATTTGGAAAACTCAGCCTTGAGCGGTATGGAGCGGATCACCTTGGCATTGTTGGTCATTTCTTCACCAATGGCCCCATTGCCACGGGTGGCGGCGCGCACAAGTACATCGTTTTCGTACACGAGTGCAATGCTGCCTCCGTCAAATTTGGGTTCCACCCCATAGGCGATATCGACGTCGGGATCCATGTTCAAAAAGCGCTTGAGCGAAGCATCCCAATCATTGAGGTCTTCGGCGTTGTAAGAGTTGGCCAACGACAACATGGGGGTAAGGTGCTCGACCTGGGTAAAATCTTCGGTCAAATCCGCGGAAACCCTTTGGGTGGGCGAGTCTTCGCTAATCAGATCGGGGTGCTCGGTTTCCAGTTTTTCCAGTTGCTTGAACAATTGATCGTACTCAAAATCGCTTACTACCGGGTCATTTTGGATGTAGTACCGCCATTCATGGTAGATGATGAGCGCACGCAAATCAGCATGCTGCTGGGCGGCGGCCTGGGTACGCACCGCGTGATCCGCCTGAAGGTAGGCCTTCGAGCGTTCGTAAAGGGATTTTTGGTCAGATTGGGTATACATTGGATGATGGCTTTAAGCATAGGCTAGTTCATCATTAAGCATCTTCAATGATGAGCTAGCACACATCCAAAATTAATCCTTTATTTTGAATTCGGAAATATAAAACTATTTTTTGTTTTTACTTCAACAAAGAAACAGTTTTTACCCGATTGCCATTGCTGACCTGCACCCAGTACTGGCCTTTAGGCAATGCTTTGACATCCAATTCTACTTGTGAACTTTGGGCGGACGGTTGTAGGCTTTTGCTTTGCAGGATACGCCCCTGAACATCCAGCAAATTGACCCAGAGTTGGCGATTTTCTGCTGCACCTTCAATTTCTACCCGGGCAAATTCAACGGCTGGATTGGGGTATACTTTGATCTGTGCTTCCAGGATTTTGTGTGCAGCTAAGCTGGTTGATTTTGCTTCTTTAAGTGTTACGGCAATTTTTTCAGGGCTATCTCCTCCTGTACCACTTCCATTTACGGCCATACCAGCAGCGTAGACCTTTAGTTCTCCAGCGCCCGCTACAGGAGCAGTCCAGGGAATTTGAAAGGTATTAGAAGTAGAGCGACGGCTTTGCTCCGCATATTGGCGTCCGTTCAGTGGAACTACCCGCTGGCCGGATGGGGCAGTGCCAAAAGTTCCTGCTTGTGCATTTGATTTGGTGTCCAACACGGCAGCTTGATACCCGTAGCCTGAAGGAGTACCTGCAGTAGCGGTGATACGGACTTGCAGTGTATAAGTTTTTCCAGGCATGTATTCGGTTACGGGATTCATGCCATCCAACATGGCTACTTCAAGTGTTGGTTTGTAGCTGCCGCCGCCGTGGCAATCCCCACAAAAACTGTCACCGATCGGTGAGCCAGTTCGGTCAGTGCCCTGATTCTGTGCCGCCCCGGAAGAATTGCTGTTCGAAACAATCCAGAATGCAGACATAAGGATGCAAAAGAGAAGTACTGATTTTTTCATAAAATCGACTTTTGTTAATTGATGTATCGTAATGAGAAGATTGGATAAAACTTCAGACAAAAACTATACCCTAGAGTTTAAACTTTGGTTGTGTCAATACATTGATTTTTTTCTATAAAGTTATTCGCCGACAGATTGCTATTAAAAAAATATCCCATCCTCAGGATTCCGTCCTTTGATTCCCCTAAAATGGTTCAGAATGAATTCAAAGTCCTCCTCTCTGTTGCCTGTGGGATAATAGGGTTCGGTGAGGGTGAGTGTTTTGGTACCATAGTCGATAATGGCCGAAATCAGGGGTACTTTGGCGCCCAAAGCGATGTAATAAAACCCCGATTTAAACTCGTTGACTCGTTTGCGCGTACCTTCTGGAGTGATGGCTACGATGAATTCTGATTTGGAATTGAAAATGTCCACTACGGCATCTACAAAATTATTGTTTTTGCTGCGATCGACTGGATAGCCCCCCAAGGCCCTGAAAAGGCGCCCGAATGGTGGACGAAATAAGGAGACTTTGCCGATAAACTTGACGTCTACGTTGCGGATAATACGGAGAAAGATGCCAAAAGGAAAATCCCAATTGGAAGTATGTGGTGCTACAACGATGATGTATTTTTTGAGGTGTCGAGGAAAATCCCCAACCACTTTCCAACCCCATAACTTGAGTAAAATAAACGATGAGAGAGCAGCCCACATAAAATTTGTTTTTTGTGCAACAAGATAACTGAAAAACTGAATATTAGTTGAGTGACAAAAATTACCAGTAGAATATTGCTGCATTGCATCAACACTCAGGCAAAGCAATCGCAATGTTTACTGCCAGGCCGCCCAGGCTGGTTTCCTTGTACTTGTGGTTCATGTCTTGCGAGGTTTCCCACATGGTTTTGATCACCGCATCAAGGGTGACTTTCGCTTTGGAAGGATCGGATTCCTGTGCAATTTTTGCCGCCATGATGGCTTTTACGGCGCCCATGGAGTTGCGTTCGATGCAGGGGACTTGCACCAATCCACCTACGGGGTCACAGGTCAGCCCCAAGTGGTGTTCCATGGCAATTTCGGCGGCCATCAGGGCCTGGTCGGGCGTGGCTCCCAGCCCTTCGGCCAGCGCAGCAGCTGCCATCGCGCTCGACACGCCAATTTCTGCCTGACAACCGCCCATGGCGGCACTAATGGTAGAACCTTGCTTGAACAAGGCCCCAACTTGACCTGCCACCAACAAGAACCTTACAATGTCTTCGTTTTTGGCCAGTGGCTTTACAAAACAGAGGTAGTACATCAACACGGAAGGGATGACCCCAGCAGCACCATTGGTAGGCGCGGTGACGATGCGGCCAAAATTGGCGTTTTCTTCATTCACGGCCATGGCAAAACAACCAATCCACTTGATCACTTCCGAAAAACCGATGCGGCTGAAGCGGATGCACTGAACCCATTCCTGCGCGGATACATACTCTCCGTCCGCCAGCAATTTTTGATTGATGGAAAATGCCCTGCGGGCTACATCCAAACCTCCGGGAAGTATGCCATCGGTATGGCAGCCCCGGTAAACGGCATCGAGCATCACCGACCAAATTTGCAGCA
Organism: Haliscomenobacter sp.; assembly: GCF_040403615.1. NCBI lineage: Bacteria > Pseudomonadati > Bacteroidota > Saprospiria > Saprospirales > Haliscomenobacteraceae > Haliscomenobacter > Haliscomenobacter sp. The sequence goes on from NZ_JBBAKG010000070.1 coordinate 4,951, forward strand.
GGCGTTCGTCGATTTCAGCTTTGCCGAGGAAGGTTTTTTCATTCTCATAAACAACATCAGAAATTTTGCGTCGGGTTTGTTTGCACCATTGCGACAAGTCGGCGCTGCTCCCTATCACAAAAGGTACGTTGCTGCGACGGCCAAGTACGACATTTTCCTCCCCTTCCTTGACTACAAATCCACCACCGATGGAGTAGAATACACTTTGATGGATCACTTCAGCGCTGGAATCCATGGCACTAAAGCGCATGCCATTGGCATGATAGGGCAGCATCTGGTAGCCTCGAAAATGAATGTCCACTTCAGGGTCAAAGGCAATGGGATGCGTTCCCCCAAGCATCATTTTCTTACGCGCTTCGATTTGGAGGGGTAAAGTTTTTACTTCTTCTACGGGTACAGTTACCGGATCTTTGCCACTCAAGCCCATCATGACGGCAATATCGGTACCGTGGCCTTTGCCGGTTAGCGCAAGGGAGCCGTACAAGTGTACCTCCAGTTTGGTAGTTTTTTCCAAAAAGTTTTGCGCAATGAGTTCATTGACAAAGCGCTCTGACGCCCGCCAAGGGCCAAGCGTGTGCGAACTGGATGGCCCCACGCCAATTTTGAGCATGTCAAATACACTGATGAATT
>NZ_JBBAKG010000070.1:5680-32820 GCF_040403615.1 Haliscomenobacter sp.
TGCGAACTGGATGGCCCCACGCCAATTTTGAGCATGTCAAATACACTGATGAATTCCATTTGGTCAACGTTTAGTCTGACGCAAAAAAATCACTTCCCGATTTTCTGCGTTAGTTAAGACTTTCTTTCAATTTGGCGATGTAATCGCCTAAAGTTGGGCTAAACAGCGGCAGTATCCCAGTGGGCAGTCTCGTTTCCAAGGCAGTCATCAAGACGTTGGCATCCTCCATTTTTTCGGTTTCGATCAACTGATAAATGGCGTTGGCGTAGCCGATGCGGTAAAAATTGAGCTGATTGACTAAATCGGGGCTGTTGGCAATGGCGCTGCGGTGCTGGGCCAGGCTGTTGATGCTGTAATTGCGGAGGTAATCGGAGGCGGTTTTGGGGCGTTGTACTTTGCAAGGACTCAAGCGCTGCAACAGTACGCCAAACTCCAGGTAGGAATCGAGGTACAACAAATCATCTTTGGGAAAACCTACGGTGAAATAAATATCGCTGGCAAACTGATTGCCAATGATGGTTTGCAACAGCAGGTACTCACTGCGAAGTAAAAAATCGCCATTGATCAATTTGGGGATGTCCCACTCGAAATTGCTGCCTTTTTCGCATGCTGCATTGTTGATGCTTGTAGAAACCGAGCCGGTTTTCCAACTCACCAAATTGGGAATCGCATCAATGCTTAAGCCTTCCCGTAGCAAGGAATTGGAGGCATATTCGGCCAGGTAGAGGCAGTACCAATCGGAATTGAGCAAATTGATGTCAAGAACCTGTACATCCTTGCGAAGGTTTTCGACGATTTGCAGGTAAAACAAAGGGAAGGAAAAATTGTCACCCGCTGAAAACAGGATCGCGTTTTTGCTGCAACTGTTGAGTAGATTGCGCCCCAGCTCCAGCTGTGGTTCTGAATAAGCGCCTTTGCGCTTGCCTTCTTGAAAAGCCCAACGCGCAGAGTCGGGGAGGTTGCGGGACAGGAATCCCAGCGCCAGATTGCCCCATACTGAGCCAAGCTTTGAGTAGGGATCCAAGGGCAGTTTTTCACCCGTATAGCGTGGCGACAAACGGATGGTTTGCTCCAGGTACTTGCTGATCTCCTCCACTTTGGTGAGGTTATTGGAGGCAATCCAACTGGCATCAGCGGTGTAAACCCGATCCAGGGCATAGGCCAGGTGGTACGAGATTTCTGGATTATTGGGCGCCAGTACCAGTGCTTTTTTGAGATCTAGAACGGTTTGGGGCATGTTTTGAGTGGTATAGTCTTTTTTGAATTCTTGTTTGGCGGATTGTAGCAAGCTGGCTGCGCTTTGAGAATAAACTTGCATAGTCATGCCCAACACGCAAATTGCAGTTGAGGCAAGGATCTGTAAAAAAACTCCTGGTTTCATTGGGTTGATATTTAGGGTAAAGATGCAGGAATTCAGGGGTAAGTTGTAGGTGAAGGCTGAGGTTTTTTTGGAGGATGAGGTTGGCAGCTTCGCTGGTTTTGTTTGCATTCTTAGATTTGACAGCTTCGCTGCTTTTTTTTCTACCACCTGAATTAACTTCGTTTAAACAGCCATTGCCAATGTTGCCATGCTCAACCTCAAACCAGGCACTTCCAGAAGGGGAATCGCAGCGGCTTCGAGCGTTGCCCCGGTGGTGAGCACATCATCGACCAGCAACAGATGTCTACCTTGCAACTCCGTCGCTTTTCGAACCTCAAATGCGGTGCTGACGTTGTTGAAACGATCCATGCGCGATTTCTGGGTTTGCGTAGTCGTATAGGCTACGCGGCGGAGGTAATGCTCTGCGTATTCGATGCCCATGCCTTGGGCCAGGCCAGCGGCAATACAAGCACTTTGGTTGTATCCCCGCTGCCGGAGTCGGCGAGGGTGAAGCGGTACAGGGATAATGAGATCAACCTGAGCAAAAGTTGCCGCAGTACGCAGTTTTTCCCCAAAAATAATGCCCAAACGGATGCCCACTTCCTGATTGCCACCGTATTTCAGTTGGTGAATCAAAGCTTGGACACGGCCGCCTTTGGTAAATTGAAGCAATGCCGCCCCTGTATCCAAGGGTACCCGCCCCCAAAAGCGCTCTGTAAAAACATTGTCAACACTCAGGTGGTGATCGGTGTAGGGCAATTCACAATGGCATTGCAAGCAAATCAGGCTTTCTTTGGGCAGGTAATTTTCTTCGCAAGCTGGGCAAAGCCGTGGATAAAGCAAGCCCAGCAGGTCATCAATCCATTCAAGTGCAGTGGTAAACATAATAGTGGTTTTCGCGGTGAAATGAGATGGTTTCCGCGAAAGGAAGGCAAGTGTAGTTGTAAAGGCGAAATATTTTTCAAAGATAAAATTATCTACAAATTTATACAAAAAAAAACGTCTGCCCAGAAAATCCAGGACAGACGCCTCAAAACAAAACGAAAAACCAACTTTAAACAAGTTGCTTCGATTACAAAAAGGTTTCAGGTCAACTTGTTTAAAGCGGTCTTAGTATGACGCAAAAATTACTTAGTATGACGCAAAAAATTACTTCCCGATTTTTTGAGGGGCTTTTGAATAGGAAGCTCACTTAAAATGAACCGTTCGACTTCCTATTCAAAACCCAAAATCGGGAAGTTAATTTTTCTGCGTTAGTTACTGATTTTTCTGCTCCCGCAATTTCACCGCAACCATAATTGATTTGCTCTTGCGCAACACTTTCAGGTTGACGGTATCGCCTACTTTGGCACGACCAATTACTTCTTGCAATTCAGGAACTGATTTTACCTCGCGGCCATCGATCCCGATGATCACATCTCTGACTTGTAGCCCAGCATATTGTGCCGAACCGCCATCTACCAGTTCATCGATCACGACCCCTTGTGACGCATCAACTGAAAGCTCTTTTGCCAGGTCACTGTCCAATTCCAGAATAGTGACTCCCAGGTAAGGGCGTTTGTAGGTACCATAATTAATGATGTCGTCCACAACGCGACGCACCAGGTTGACTGGAATTGCAAAGCTGTAGCCTTGAAAAGACCCCGTCCGGGTAGCAATTGCGGTATTGATGCCAATCAATTTACCCTGAGCGTCCACCAATGCACCACCACTGTTGCCAGGATTTACAGCAGCATCAGTCTGGATAAAGGCTTCGATAGAAGCACCTTTGCCCAATAGATCAATGTTGCGGCCTTTGGCGCTGATGATACCCGCCGTAACGGTGGAAGTAAGATCAAATGGGTTGCCCACGGCCAAAACCCACTCTCCGATGCGTACATCGTCAGAATTGCCCACTTCAGCGGGAATCAGACCAGTTGCATCAATTTTAATTACGGCCAGATCGGTACGGGTGTCCGTGCCTACCACGGTGGCCTTGTATTTGCGGTTGTCGGCCAGGGTGACTTCCAATTCGCTGGCGCCTTCTACCACGTGATTGTTGGTCAGGATATACCCGTTTTCAGAATATACTACGCCTGAGCCACTGCCTTCAACTGGGCCGCCACCGCCGCCTCTGCCACCAAAGAAGTTGAAAAATTCTTCTTGTGAGTTACGACTGGTGCGCGCAATTTTTGCAGTAATGTTGACTACTGAAGGCGTGGCTTTCTGTGCAGCTTGTACAAAATCGAAAGGCACATTGCTAGACCAGGACGGTGCATTGACCCGCCGGACATAAGAATTTGATTCGGTTTTGAGGGCTTGACTTTTCTCTGTATTGAGAAATTGGCTGCCGGTAAGGGTGATGATCCCACCCAAAACTCCTGAGAATACTAACGCAATCCACTGCTTCATGGCTGTTCACAATTTTTATTACAATGAGTAGGTATAAATTATTAATCAGTTCAAGTTACACATAAGAAACCATCGTGTAAAGGCATTGGTTAAGCTTTTTTTTTGCTTTAACCAGATTTTAACATCCAAGACCGAAAAAAACCCCCTTATATTTGAGTGCGAAATTTTCATTTACGGATTTTTACCAAAATTTACTGGTTTGATTGGTAGGCATTCAAAAGGGGATGGAAGAAAACGAACTAAATAAGGTCAACTATATTGCAGAACTAAAGCCAGAGAATGACCTGGAATTGGCTTTGCTAAATGATCCAGAATTTATCTCAGGTTTAGATTGGGGATTGCCCCGGTATGGGCATCCCGAAGGGGAGGTTTATCGGCACATCGCAGAAGTCCTGGACAATATTGATAAAATCAAGCTCGACCCGGAATCTCGCCGCATTCTGAGGATCATTGCATTTGCCCACGATACCTTCAAACACATTGAGCACAAAGGCAACCCACGCGACTGGAGTAGGCACCACAGCGTACTGGCAGCTCAATACCTGAGTAAGTATACCGACAACAAAACCATTCTGGACATCACCGAACTACACGATGAGGCTTATTATTCGTGGCGGATGGAATACCTTTATCACCAATACGATGAAGGTCAGGCCCGTTTGAAAAAGTTCCTTCACCGCATTGGCGACAACATTCAATTGTATTATCTCTTCTTCAAATGCGATACCCGCACCGGAGACAAAACTCAGGCGCCGGTGAAATGGTTTGAACAAACCATTCGCAACATCGAGATTGTGGAGTTTTAGTACCTCCATGCATTACTCCTCTTTTGTCTTTTTCCGTTTCAATTGCAGGTAATCAAAAAAGTAAAGTGGTTTTTTGAAATCCAGTAAATGTTGGTTCAGGCAATGAATTTGCGTTGGGTACTGGGTTCTGATTTTTTTGAACCGACACAATCAGATAGAATTCTGACAGGGTAAGGATTAGCGTCCTTACCCTTTTGATTTTTATCAAAGTGAGGAAGAAAATGCAGTAAGGTTGTTGAAAAAGGCAACGAAGCACTTGCCTTTCGTTATTCCCTCCCCTAAGACAATGCCTCCAACTGCTGAAGAACAGGAATCAAGGTTTTTCCTTTTTCAGATAAATGGTATTCGATGTGCAAGGGCTTTTGCTGCACTACAATTTTGGTCAGAAGGCCTTGTTCTTCCAACTCTTTGAGCGCTACTGCTACCGACTGCTTATTGGACCCTTCCAATTGACGCAAAAGTGCATTGAACCTTACAGGGCCTTCAAATGACAAGCGAAAGATTTGAGGCTTCCATTTGCCTGAAAGCGTCTTTAATAGTCCTTCGGCTGGACATCCACTGTCGTTTTTTGGATTATTTTCTGTAGTCATGTTTTTTAGACTAATTGACTGTTGCTGGAAATATTGTCAACTTTGCCGTGAAGTTACAACTATGTTGCGAGTAAACATGTAAAAAAAAATTAAAACGTAGCCTTTGGGACATTTTTTCAGTCTGCCTCCAAAACACACAATACATTATGAATATAGATTATAGCAATCCGCTTTTGTGTGACCTGGAAACCGGAGTATGCAAAAACCCAACTGTCCCATCAGCGGACAACAATTTTTCTCTGCCAGAACAAAGAAAAACGCTTACCGTCAATTATTTCACCGATCCCATTTGCTCGTCCTGTTGGGGCATTGAGCCTCAGTTGCGAAAATTTAAACTTGAATATGGCCACAGCATCAACATTGCCTACCGCATGGGCGGGCTTTTGCCCGATTGGACTTACAACAAAAGGGGCATCAGTAAGCCAAAGGATGTAGCGCAGCACTGGGACGAAGTGAGCCAATATTATGACATGCCCATTGATGGCGATGTCTGGCTTGAAGATCCCCTCAACTCATCCTATCCGCCCTCTGTTGCCTTCAAAGCAGCCCAAATACAGGATGAAGCAAAAGCAATTAAGTTTTTGAGAAGAATTCGGGAAATGGTTTTTGTTGAAAAAAAGAACATCACCAAATGGAATCATCTTGCACAGGCCGCCACTGAAAGCGGTTTGGATGCAGAAAAACTAAAAACAGACTATGAAACCCAAGGCGAGGCAAGGTTTCATTTTGATCTTGCCTTAACCCAAAAATTGGGGGTAAGCAGCTTTCCTACCTTTATTTTTACCGAAAACAATCAGCACCAGGCCATTGTGGGCTTCAAACCCTATCGAATTTTTGAAGAAACCCTGCTGAAAATCTGTCCACAAGCCCCCAAAATGACTTACGATAAATCCTGGGTCGGTCTTTTTAATGCTTATCCAACCCTCACAACCCGGGAATTCGCAGAGTTGAGTGGTACCCCAAAACCGGAAAGTGAAATGTTGCTGCAAAATCTGGCGGATGAATTCAAACTCACCAAAACCAGCACCAAGAATGGCGTGCTTTGGAGTATTAAATAAGTTGTAGCGATTAACCCCCATTAATCGTTAACTTTGGAGGATGACAACATCAACTCCTATTCGCAAACCGCGCAGCTTATCCTCCACCTGGAAATTAATCATTGCCGTCCTCCTGTGTGAGGCAATCGGATTCACCAGCGGCCTGATGGGCAGCGCTGGAATGAACGCTTGGTTTGACCAGCTTCAAAAACCATCCTGGAATCCCCCGGCCTATCTTTTTGCTCCAGTATGGACTTTATTGTACGCCCTCATGGGTATTGCTTTCTGGCTCATTTGGAAAGACGAAGCCCCTGAGGCCAACAAACGCAACGCCTATTTTGCATTTGCCCTACAACTCTTCCTCAATTTTTGGTGGAGCATCATTTTTTTCAACTTCCAATCCCCATTTTTTGCCTTAATCGAGATCCTACTGATGTGGTTAGCGATTTTATTGACGATCTTCCGCTTCGCGAAAATTTCAAAAACAGCAGCGTGGCTGCTTGTTCCGTATCTGTTATGGGTATCCTTTGCCAGCGTTTTGAACTATACCATTTGGAGTCTCAATAAAAGCTAAAATCATGAATGACATCTGGAAAGACCGCTGGAATGAGCGCTACGGCAAAGCCGAATTTGCTTATGGCGAAGGGCCCAACAACTACCTAAAAACACAATTAAAGAAGCTAACTGTTGGGACAATCCTTTTTCCCGCAGAAGGCGAAGGCCGCAATGCCGTTTTTGCTGCCAAGTTGGGTTGGACCGTTTCCGCTTTTGACATCAGTATAGAAGGACAAAAAAAAGCATTTCAACTTGCCGAAAAAAACAAGGTAAGCATCGACTATCAGGTTGGAGAGCTACAGGCTATGCATTTCAAAACTGAACAGTTTGACGCCATCGCCTTGATTTATGCTCACTTCCCGGCAGACATCAAATCGCTTTACCACCAGACCCTTGACACGTATCTGAAAAAGGGAGGGATCGTCATTTTTGAAGCGTTTAGTAAAAAACACCTCGAATACAACGCCAAAAACGAAAAAGTGGGCGGCCCAAAAGACCTCGCCCAATTGTTTTCCATTGAAGAGATCCAAGCAGACTTTGCCAATTATGACACTATAGAACTAGAAGAAAAAGAAATTGAACTCAAAGAAGGGCTGTTTCACAACGGAGTGGGTTCGGTAATTCGATTTGTGGGGCGGAAAAGGGCGTGAATGACTGAGAAACTGTTGTTAAGCCTTACTGCTTTGGGGACTTGGGCATACCGCACCGAAAAATAAATACCAAAACCTTAGAATTATTGGGTTATTACTTTTGGGGCTAATTTTGGGCGTTTCCATAGCTGTATCTTTTACCTATGACTACAACTTTTTTTTAGACAATGTTCTTTACGTTTTTTTGGTGCTTGGCTTTTTTCTTCCACTCTACTACGCTGAATTTATACTGGGCTTTATTCTAGGCATGACGTATACCTTCGGAGCGGTATTGCCTACAATTTTCATCTTGATCATGGCAGGATTTGGATTTCTTCTTTATAGATTTCTCAGGCCATTGGTTTTGAAAGCAACCAAGGTATTCGGGAAGTAGCTGGTGACTGAAAATTTCCTTATCGACCATAATGGGAGCGCGGATGACCCGGATTTGGCCCCCTCACTCCGACTTCAACGACTTCACTGGATTCGCCATCGCTGCCCGAATCGCCTGAAAACTCACCGTCAGCAGAGTAATGACCAATGCGCCTGCTGCTGCCAATCCAAACACCCACCAGGAAATCTCCGTCCGGTACTGGTACTGCTGCAACCAGCCATGCAAATAATGATAAGCAAGCGGAGTAGCCAGCAAACAAGAGATCATCACCAGTACCACAAAATCACGCGACAACAAGCCCCATAAGTTGTTGACCGTAGCGCCCAACACTTTGCGGATGCCAATCTCCTTGGTACGCTGCTCGGCAGCAAAAGAAGCCAGGCCAAACAATCCCAAACAGGAAATAAACACCGCCAAACCGGCAAAACCAGCAGCCAGAGTACCTACCCGTTCTTCTGCCTCGAATTTTTCACCAAAGGTTTGATCTGCAAATTCGTAATCAAAGGGCACTGCTGGAAGGTATTTTTTGAAGGTAGCTTTGACACTGGCAATCGATTCTGTAGTGCTTTTCGCTGGATTGAGTTTCAGGCTGATCCAACTGGTGTTGGTATAGCTGATCAGATAGATCGATTGTTTTACCGGATCGTAGGGCGATTCCATCACCATGTCTTTGATGACACCGATGACGGTAAGCGTCATATCATTCCATTTGATTTGTTTCCCAATCGGATTGCCAATGTTCATAAACTTTACCGCTGCTTCATTGATCACAAGGCCGGAAGTATCCGTCGCGAAATCCCTGGAAAAATCACGCCCTTGGGTGAATTCCCAACCCACTGTTTTTCCAAAATCATGAGTTACCCTGATGGTTGCAAATTCTGCATCCAGGCTGGGGTCTTTTCCTTCCCAATCAAAGCCGCCATTGTTTGACCAAACAGCAGTAAGCGGGCTAGAGGATTCGGCCATTTCTACGATTGCACCCTTGCTTTTCAATTCATTGCGCAGCAAATCGTATTTTCCACTAAAGTCGGGCGAGGTCATTTGAATCATCAATACCCCATTGTTGTCGTAGCCCAAGGGGCGGTTTTTGGAATGCTGAATTTGTTGGTATACGATGATGGTACCGATGATCAGGGCTATCGACACCGTAAACTGCAACACCACCAAAGCTTTGCGGGGAATTGCCGCCCAGCGGCCCGCTTTAAATGTACCTTTCAAGACCTTGATGGGTTGGAAAGAGGACAAGTATACCGCAGGATAGCTGCCCGCCAACAAGCCCGTAAACAAAATAAAACCAAAGCTCATTGCCCAAAAAGTGGGTTGCAGCCAGGGAAAAGTCATTTGTTTATCGGCCACTTCATTGAACCAGGGCAACACGAGCAAGATGGACACAATGGCGAGCACATAGGCAAAAATTACCACCAGGAAAGATTCACAGAAAAACTGATTGACGAGCTGGCTGCGCAACGAACCCACAGTTTTGCGCACGCCTACTTCTTTGGCACGTTTTTCACTACGCGCTGTGCTCAGGTTCATAAAATTGATGCAGGCCAACAGCAAAACGAAAATCCCTACAATGCCAAAGAGTCGGACGTACTGCATAAATCCTCCGGTTTGTACACCCTCCTCCCAGTTGGAGTTCAGGTGCCAATCGGACATCGGGTGCAGAAAAACTTCCGCTTTGAATTTTTTCTCTTCTGCATCTACCTTGTCGTATTTTACATTTTTGATTTTAGTGCTCAGCTTTTTCATGTCTGCATGATCGGCAATCTGGGCAAACAACTGGAAGGAATTATTGCCCCACTGGTTTTCGTCACGGGCATTTTGAATCCATTCTTGTGTAGAAACATACAATGCCCAGGGTGCAATAAAGGTCAATTTATGGAAGGTAGAATTGAAGGGTAAATCCTCGTATACTCCTGTCACTTTCACTTCCGATTGATTGTCAATTTTGATCAGTTTCCCCATCGGGTTCTCCTGGCCAAAAAGTGCCTCGGCGCAAGATGCAGAAAGCAAAATGGAATGGAGATCCTTGAGCCCATCCTGGGTACCTCGTTGCATTTTTAGACCAAAAATCCGGGTGATATCCGGTGCCATGTAATCGCCTTCCTGGGTGATCATTTTATCCCCAAAAGACAAAATATGCTCACCCTGCCAGCTTGCCATCGCCAGGTATTTGAAATCTTCGCCGTATTTATCTCTCAGTTCTGCCTCAAGGGGAAAAGGAATCGAGTTTTCGGTACCCCGGTGTCCATTGAAGGATTGGTGTTGCATGATTGCGGCAACCCGTTCATAATTGGGATTGTATTGATCGAAGGTCAATTCATCCCAAATCCACAAGCCAATCAGCATGGCTACGGCCATCCCTACTGCGAGTCCAGCAATGTTGATGAAAGAAGAAGCTTTGTTCTTGGCAAGGTTGCGGAGGGCAATTTTAAAGAAGTTACTATACATGTTCGTGTCGGTTGTGATTCAAAGGTAAAAGATCAATTTCCATACCAATAAATTAAGAAGCTGAATTTCAACCTATTGAAAGCTCGCCGTTAAAAAAAAGTGTGCGATTTTGAACAGTAGTGTGCGAATTAATCCCATCCTATCCGTACCAATTATTTTGAACAGAAATACCTAGTTGGCGAACTAAAACCTTGGCTAATTTTTTTAATTAGTCAATGAAGATTTACTTTATGATGATCAGTCCTTATTCAAACCTGCTTTTGCTTTTGACCTTTTTCTTACTGACCTGTTCTAAAGACCAAGATCTCTGGTATCCAAATGCCAAGGAGGGACAGTTGTTGGTTCAAATCTACGATCTGCACCCTGCAGATCTTGACTCGGTAGTTTTTCGATTTACCACTTCTGATCCAATAAAGACGGAGATCACCACAGGAAATGCAGTCATCCTGGATATTCGATCCGTACTAATGGGGCAGTATCTGACCGAAATCGTTGTTTACAGCCGAGTAAACGATCCTCAAAAAGACCCCAATCTTCGGGTAAACCGAATGGACATCCTAAACACCAGGATATTCCTGCGCGATCCTTCTCAAAGCATAACCATCAGCGGCTCCAAAGACAAACAGGCAGGCTGGATTGCATTTGTAGAAGTCCATTACGACAATCAGCCGGAAGCCCTGGAAGTACAAGTCTTGCCCCTGACCTCTTTTGTTCAGGCAAAAGTCAATCCGCTACATCAAGTACAAAATATTACCTTGACCAAATCAGCGGCCATAGCTGGCTTCAAAGGCATGCTCAACTATCTTTCTTTTGAAAAAACCTATACCAGGCATGAATTTTACCAAAAATCGACTGAAGGCCAAAAGATGTAGGATTATGAGGGTTTTATGGAATTCAACAAAAAACTGGAAAAGAAGGATGTCAGAAAAATGACTTACCAATACAAAGTCCAATATTCCAATGGTTCTACGCAAACATTGCGGTTCAATGTCAGCTTGTAGCGCGATGGTTATTATTGGGTAATTTTTTTTCTAACCAATAGTCTCAAAAGGCTACCTAAGTGCTCATGTTTAATACCTAAATTTTTAATTTCTAATCCAGCAATTTCGGTATTGTCAAAACAGGAAAAGCATTCTAAGATTGCGTCCCTATTTAATTTTAGTCTAAATAAATTTAAATTTTGGCGATGAAAAATTTACTTTTAACCAGTCTTGTTGTACTATTTATCGGCAGCGTTGGTGTTGCCCAAACGGGCCAAATCCTAGGCAGGGTCAACGATCGCGAAGGAAAAGCCGCAGCATTCGTCAACATCCAATTGGTCGAAACAGCCCAAGGGGTTTTGTCGGATCGTGATGGGAAATTTGCACTAACCGATCTCAATGCCGGCACTTACACCTTAATTGCTTCCTACATTGGCTACCGCACCCTAAACCAAAAAATAACCAAAAGAGTGAAAATTCCGACAAGTACATGATCCTGCAAGGAGACTTGACCGGAACATTCAACACCGGAAGCATTGGCCATCAGGTACTTTTGGGTTTTGACAGGGAAAATTTTGTACAACAAACCCAGCAATATGCCCAGCTTGCCAAATACGATTCGGCACCCGCTACGCAGGCCGTTCCACCCGGTTACAAGTGGCCAACGATGCCTACCGGATTACCGAACTCCCCGATTACGTTCAGGTTGATGCCACGGCAGGATATCAATTTAAAAATGTGGTCTTGCGTGCAAAATTGGCCAATGTATTCAACATCCTGTCCTACAATGTACACGACGAAAACAGTGTAAATCCCATTGCGCCAAGGAATTTTATGTTGAGTTTGGGCTGGAAGTTTTAAGGTTATCGTTTCACCGCAAACTCATCAAAATTCATCAACATCGAGGCCACAATGGTATACGCTGCAACTTCTGCTGCATCCAAATTAGAGTCTCGGGCATATTCGCCCACGCTCAGCAATTGGGTTGATTTTTCCGGGTTTTGCTTAAAATGTGTCCATTCCTGTTCGAACAAACGGGTAATTTCCAAAAGTTCAGCAGGGCGGGGTTTGCGGCTGGTGAGGGCTTGAAAACCATATTCCAGGCGTCCGATTACGTTCTTGCTGCTTTTGATCATTTTTTCGGCTAAAATGCGCGCCGCTTCTACAAACTGGGGGTCGTTCATCAACACCAAAGCCTGTAGAGGGGAAGCCGTTTTTTGCCGTCGCACCACACAATACGAGCGGTAGCAGATTTCTAGTCGAATTTGTGGTATTGAAGTTAAAGAAGACACGTGCCGGGTTGTTTAAAGTAGAATCACAACCTAATAAAGGGAATTTTTGGGTTTTCAACTCATTTTTTTGGAATTTATATATCGTGCGTCAGACAGGGCCGCAAGTCTATTTCAAAAACACCCTAAACGTATACAAACGATGGTTTCCCAAAACCGCATTTAGGTTGCCTTTTTCAAAGGGAACGGCCTGGCCGTCGGTTTCAATGTGCGTGGCACTAAAACCTTTACGATCGGGTAGTCTTTTGCGCGTTTACCTGACTCAGCAAACTGGCAAGCAATGCCAGGAGGACTATTTTTTCATTTACAAAACCAATTGAATTGGACGATAGAATAAAATTTCTAGAAATAGATTACGTGCAAAATTATAAGTACTTATTCAGCGATTTTAGCCATAAATTATCCGTTCATTCAGTGATATTATCCTAAATTGACTTCATACCTTTAGCTGATTTAAGTAAAAAATGGAGGAGAGATTACAGATTATTTCACGGACAAATAAGTTTTTACCTCGGCATCCATGGGGTCTTTGGACTTGACTCCGTACACGTCAAAATCGGCTGCATATTTTCGATCGATAGGACTTCCCCAAATGTGCATCCAGGTGCCAACGACGCAATCGGGCAACTTTCCTTTCGCTGTATACACTCGGTATTTTGATGCTGGTATTTTTTTTAGCATCATGCCACTTGGAATCTCTTTTACTGACGATACCTCGCAGCCAATAATGCTTGTAAAGGGTGCATTTTGGTCGCTTTCGTAATCGGTGTAGACACAATAGACATCATCAGAAACCCTGTTGGGAATTGTTGCCAACACATTTTGCGCATAAAACTTTCCCCACAGTTCACCAATGTCAACTTGAGATTGCCCGTTCTGATTGGTCGTTCTAACGCTAATGCCAACAACGTAGCGTTTGGCTAGTTTCATTTCTTCAAACTCCATGTCTTTTGTTATGGTTACCGCAGTATGGCTTTTTGACTTTAAAGGCTTCTTTATCATTTTCAGAACAGCCTCTAACTGCGCATCCCTGCCCAGCATAATGTCTTTTGAGGTCATTGTAACCTCAAAATCAGGCTTTACGCCTTCATCAGGAACATTTTTGGTGTAGAAATAGATGAGCGGCAAATCCATCTCTATTTTTGAATTGGGCAAAGTCAGGAAAAACATTTCCGCTCCGTTCAAGCCCTGTTTCGTTCCTCCTGTGGTTTCGCCCACGATTTTGCCAAGTTTATTGTATTGGAAAGTCCATGCAAAGCCAAAAGTAGCCGAACTACAAACAGGATCTACCAAGAGATAGACATTACCCTTGTAATTGCCTTGCGATGCCTGGATGGGCTTCTCCTCGTCAGTGCTGTTTTTTTGATACAATCCTAGTTCATTCAAGGTGAATTCTGCTGGATTTTTGGGGGCTTTAAAACTTCTATCCCAAGTACTAAGGTGCTTTTTCAGACTATCGGGTACAGTCAAATAACGGTAGCAGATGGCTGAATTTTGCTCGTTCAACAAAGGTTTTTGGGTGATTTTTGAAAGAATATAATCCCGTATTTCTCCACTCCCCCCCTCATTTCCGCGCAAGTCAATGACCATGTTTTGCAGTTTTTTATCGGCATTTATTTTGGTAAAAACGCTATCAATGTATTTTTTCCAGGCAAAGTCGCTATTCCAAAAAGCAAAAGTCCCAAACTTCAAATAAGCCACATTGGGTTTTAAATTTTTGTACGCCCAAGTTTGTTCATTTTCAGGAATTGCCCCGTGACTGGACTCGTACCTGGCTTTTCGTTCTACGGCAGTAATGGTCTCTATTTCTAATGTCTTGATATTTTTCTTTGGAGTTTTCACTTGAATTTTCAGGGCTTTATCCATCGGAAAATACAAAGGGTAAAAAATATCGAACAGACTATTGCCATAATCTTCTTCGGGGCGAAGACCAATATTGCACCGTTTTTTACCCATGGCGTTGTTGCCATCGGCACGGCTCACTTGAAGAAGTTTTTCAACGATTTGCTTTGTAGAAGCCACGCCTATTTGCAGAATCTCATCACCGGCTGCCATGCTTTGTACATTCGATACGTTGTGTGTGAGGATGATTTTGTCATCAATGATTTTGAAATAAAAGGGAACCACTTGATTCGAAAATAGCTGTGCTGCTACTGCATCATCCAAGTTGAGGGGATTCAGGAAAGTATGTCCACACTTTATTTTGGTGGCAAACTCGGCAAGCGTGAGATAGAACTTTTGCAAATCGAGGGGTTTAGCAGCAAGTGTTTCAAGTTCTTTGAAATTTGCTCCCATTTGAGCAGGCGTGTTGTACTTGTAGAGGCCTGGATGGAGTTTGGTCAGCGCCTCTTTCAAGATAGCCACATCTTTTTGCATTTCACTCGGACTAAGCAGCTGCTGTGCCATAGCGTGATAGGACAAAACCCCTAAAATCAAGGTCAAAAAAATTTTCATTTTGTCTTTTTGTTTTTGTAAAACCGATACAGTACATGCAAGGTATCAAAAGCAAACCCTTGAATGGATCAATAGGCCGTCAAAGTGAATTTGGTACTCAATTCTCTTTCCTCATTTCGAATAAAGCCTTTATTCCAGCTTCATTTTGTGGATTCAGTTCGACTGACTGTTGATACATCCAAATCGCCGCTTCTTTTTTACCGACTTTTCGCAGTGCTTCTCCATAACTATCATACACATTAAAATTTTTGGGAAACAAAAGGGTGTTCATCCGTAAAACCTCTAAAGCCAATTTTTCATGGTTTTCGTCTAACAACTGAATGCCTAGCTCATTCATTTCATCTTCATCGAGTCGATAGTTGACCACATCTGTCAAATATTTCTGAAGGATGCAAAAGGCTTCATCAACGCCTTGTTCAACCAATGTACTTCCATAAATTTGAGTGACAGGTTCTTTTCGCGGCACAACAGGCCTCCCATTGAGTAGATTCAAGACATTAAAACCTGCATTATAGACCCCAATATTGAAAGCGTTATCGAATAAAATCAGCGTTTGCTTTTTTGAAACATTGCGAAGGAATAAACTTAAAGCACCGGGTACACCGCCGGTATGACCCACTATTTTACCACTTGTGGTATCAGCCAAAACATACCAACCAAGTCCGTAAGAGGCTTTTCTTCCTGCCATTGCTGTTTGGGTGTTTTCGCCATTATTGAGTTTTGTAGGGCTCATCGCTTCCGCTAAAGTGCTGTTTTTCAATAATTTACCAGCATACAGCGCATCGTCGAAGCGCTTCATGTCGATGGTAGTAGTCATCACATTTCCTTGACCCACAAAACCACTATAATTGTACAGCCTCATCCTGAACTTACCAGCACTATCCACTTTCTGCACAGCCTTTGAGAAAAAATAAGGATACTCTTGGTCGCTCACTCTGTGTTTGCTTGAGGGATGCTTCCAGTCCAGTTGAAAATGCGTACTTTTCATCTGAGCAGGCGTAAACACAAATTGATGTACGTATTGCTGAAAACTCATTTTGGATAACTTTTCCACCAATAAGGCTAACAAGCAATAGTTAGTATTGGAGTATTGCCAAGCCTCATTCATTTTGAAAGCCAAGGGCTTATTCCATGTTTTTAAGCGTGGAATGATGTCTTGATTGGTAAAAACTTTATTGGGGTTGCTCTTTACATCTGCTGCAAACAAAAGCGGATAATCGGGTATACCTGAGGTATGAGAAAGCAAGTGCCTGATCGTAATAGCTGCATAAGGAAAATCAGGAAAATAGGTAGTGAAGGTATCGTCCAATTTTAATTTTCCTTTATCACGCAATTGCAAAACAGCCAAAGAGGTGAAGACCTTTGAAACCGAAGCCAACGAAAAAACTGAGCTATCAGAATTCAATCGCTTGTTCTGAAGGTCGGCATACCCAAAAGATTTTTGATAGAGGGTTTGCCCTTTTTCAGTCAATAGCACATTGCCATTGAAAAAATTTCTCTGGGCCAATTGGCTAAAAAGGCTATCCACTCTTTGTGTTTTTTGGGAAAAAGCCAAAGCGCAAAAGCCACTCAAAAAGACTGTTAAAATTATTTTTTTTGACATATTTTTTTCTGAAACAGTTTTTTTAGGATTACTACAACTGATTTATAGGCTCAAGGACATAGGCTAAAACCATAAGTTGCAAGTGTTTCATTCCATCTTTTTCGAATCAATACTTTCGCCATTGCCCTTTAGGAACAGTTAAAAAATGTAATGCCCATCATAAATACGGTTTCATGCTTGTCTGATTATTTTGTTCTCGCTCCTTAGTTGCCGCGCAATGCTTTACTCCGGCCTGCAAACCAAATAAGTTGGATAAAATTAAATTCCATTTGGTCAAACATGACTTTTTTGCCTTCCGCTTCAACCTGTAGATTAGGTGTATAGCGCAAGTTGGTGCGCAGCAGCCACGTTTCACTGCGGCTCATGCGAATATCCCAACCAAATATGACTCCTAAAGCGGCCTTTTTTGTTGCAAATGTTTTGACGTTTTCGCCATCAGTATCCGTAAATGTCAAATTTTCATAGGCTAAAGTAGGCCCCACGTAAGGGACAAATCCGTGATAGTCGCCCAAAAATTTGTACGTTTCGAGCATGATGGAACGACGGTTGTAGTTCAGTTTAACATCATAACCACTCGACTCATAGCGCAACCGACGGTACGAAACGCCAACATTGATGTCTAAGCGATGAAAATAACGGCCTGCGGTGACATCGGGAATAAATGTGCCCGGACTTTCTTGACTCAAGAATGGATATTTGTCTTTGACATACTCCGACTTTGTAATTTCAAAAGTACCCGAAGGGCCTATCCCAAAATACCAACAATTAAGGCGTTTTTTGGCCGCTAATTTTTTCACTCCGTTTTTCATGTAGCTCACTCCGTAGTTTGATACAAATCCACCATTGGAATTGATCCAATAACTCATGCCTACATTAAAAGACCAAGGAGAGGTTTCTACATCTCCATATTCGGTGCGTGAAATCGGATAGCGGTAGTTGTTTTTGCTTTGGTAATTAAGCCCTACCTGGAGCAAAAATTGCTTACCAGCATAAACTAAGCCCGCTTGGTAAGGAAAAATCGTCCGCGCTACCGATGGTACTGTCTGATAAGTTTTGTTGGGCTCCATGTCCACTTGTTCAAAAGTAGCTCCTTTAAAGGCTATTCCTACGAATGGGCGCAATTTGCCCGGCTCTACAGCCCAGGGGAAAACCCGAAAGCCGGTTTCTACCCCTTCACCGTAAAAAATACTCTTTAGTTCAGCAGGCACTTGGCCGCCCAGCCGGGCCACCGGGATGGCTACGTAAAAATCAGCATGTCCCCAAAAATGCGTCCCTCCCAATAAAATTCGCGGAGCGGTAGTACCTGAGAAAGAAACCGTCTGTAACCCCGCCGGGGCCGCATATTGTGTGGTACCACCTGATGTGCTAAAGACATCCAAACCAAAATAGGATTTAGCAAACGACGTTCTGATTTTGAGGCGTTCGATGGTCGTATCTTTTTCGGCAGTTTGAGCTTTTGCCGTCATCATGACTACTGGAATCAATACAAGAACAAATAATTTCCTCATGGCATTTGTGCATACTGTTTTGGAATGACACAAACGTAGCCGTTTTTAGAACACCGCCCAAAAAGTAGGGATAAGCGTCAGGTTTTTGGGAAAAATGATAAATCTTAGGGACATTTGGCCCGTTTTGGGATGTTTGGCAAAGGTAAATTCATTTTTTAAACCAATTTGGCCATGCAATTTGATATGAGACTAGGAAGCCATAAAATAGTTTTTGACCATATCACTAAAACGTCTGGCTACCGGAATCGGCTCAGGCCAGTCGTTGAGCTGGAGTTTGTAGCCTTGGGCATTGCCAAAGATACGCTCTACCTGCTGTAAATTGACGATATAAGACCGATGGCAACGCACCACAGGATGTGTTAGTTGCTCCTCCATACGACTCAAACTACCGCGCAAGAGCGCTTTTTGGACTTTCTTTTCTTTCAAAAACACCACTTCCGAATAGTTATCCGCTGATTCGATAAACAATAAGTCGCTGAGTTTAACCGTAAGGGTATCTTTTTCATTATCGGCTACCAAAGTGACCACAACAGCCTCTGCTGCTATCTTATTACTTGGTATATGTAATTGCTTGGTCTCATATCTGCGGGCTAATTGCACATAATTGAGCATCGTAATCACCGTAGCAGGCATGATGCCAATAGCCCCCGTAATACCCAACCACAATAGTGCGTCTGACAACCTGAAAGACCAGCCGAAAATGATTTTCCCATAGATCATGTTACCTAGGGCAATCAGCACGATAATGAGTAGTGTCCAGCCAATTTCTTTGGCTACAGTCCAGCGTTCTTCGGCATACCATTGCTTAAATAAAGTTGGTACAATCATATTCACCAACATCAGGCAAATGAATGTCACCACCCCATACCCACCTAAGATATAAGGTTTGGCAGGGTCTTGCCAGAGGTATGCTCCAAAAGGCTGGAAAAAATTAAGAAACAAGCCCACAAATACACCTACCGCTGCCGCAATGAGACTCCGTTGGCGGAGGCTTTCATGCCGATGTGGATAAGGTTGTTGAAAGTAAGCGTACATTATCGTGAGTTAGGAACAATCAAATTTGCGTTAAACCTATGACATTCTGAACCAGCACTGAAGGGATATTATTGTTGAACCACCATTTTTTTAGAAATGACCTGCCCTCCGCTGTACCTAACAAAAACGAAGTACACGCCGCTAGCCAGCGAATCTGTACTTATTTCAATGCTTCGCTGGCCCGTTTGCATGCTTTTCAGGGTTCGGCAGCCGATTCGTTGGGTTTTGGCGCAGCACTCACCCCAAAAAGTAAGTTGTTATCAAGGGTAAGAAAAGGCAAGGTTTTGGTTTTCATTTGAATGGCGCATTCCGAAACTATGTTGTTTATAACCAATAAGTTTATTTCCAGCTTATTGGAGGACGAATTTATACATTGGTTGATTCAGAAAAAAACACTTATAAGTATTTAAGGAACAACTTATAAGTATTCAATTGAAATCGCTTAAAGTCTACTTTTAGCCTGTTTTCGATCGGCGAAAGCAAACTTTCATTGGTCTCAATATGTGAGCTTTGCCAGGCTTTACTGAGAGGGATACCAAATGTGACCACTGCGCTAATGGGTTGTGCATTAAAATTCCAAAATCGGGTGATTAACCCATTTTCTATGCCCTCTTCCGAAGGCTTCAGCGACCACAACAACACGGAAGGGTCGCTGACCGACAGTAGCGAAAAGGTGTTTGACTGATCGGCAGCGGTATTTCCTTGTACCCAATTCGCCACCAATGGATTTTGGTGTTCCAAAGAAAATTTCATCGCTTGGGCAGCATCAAAGGTGCCTTTATGGGTAGTCAAGGCAAAGTGATATTGAAATTGCTTTTGACCATATTGGTTTTTAATGCCCAAAAAAGTAGTATCGCTGATCCGATCTGTTTGACCGCCTGCAAGGGCGTTAAGTTGAGCAGACGTTTCCCACAATGAATCTGGTGTACTTTCGCCCAATTTGAAAAAACTACAATCCTGGTTGGAAAGCGTGATGCCGTAATTTTGCTCGCTCATGTCCGCAAAATGATTGAACGTTTGCCAATCATACCGGGCATTTTGAGTGGCGTAATGCCCGCCTCTGTTTTCTTTTTTTGCGGTCAAAATGGCACCCAATTCCTCGTGTCGAGTTGTTTGATTGTTGAGATTGAAGGAAAAAGACCAGGTTTTTACGTCATTAAAATTGGCTTGGATACTGTCTTGGACATCAATTCTGGGGCTGTCTTTGAACAAAGTCAATCGAACCGTGTGCAAAATAGGTTGCTTTGAAACAGCTTTTAAGGTAACCGAAACAGGCCCTGCATTTTCAACCACCAGGGCTTCCCCCGCGTCTAAATCAGCCGTCCCTAAATCGTTCACATACTTGTTATTGATGGCTTTTACAATGTTTTTGCTGTTGTTAAGGCTGTCGTAAATTTCAGAAATAACGCCTGATTTGTGCAAACGAATGCGATAAAAGGCATTTTTGAGGTATTCGCCCGAAACGGTTGCTGCCAATGCCGATTGTTGAGCTGAACCTGCCCTGATTTCAAAAACTTTGTAGCCTACTGAAGGCACATTTTCGGCTTTTATTCTCAAAAATGGCTTTCCTCCTTTGGTGATCAACTGACTCACCGCTTCTTTTTGGGTCGTCAAATCAATGACTTTAATGGGGTAATCGCCCGTGTAGGCCACATCTACCACGTCATTTCTGCCCCAACTCAGCGGGTTAAATACATAGAATCGGGGGTTTTTCGCTTTTTTGATTTGTTTTCCAAGTTCTGAAAGTGCTTGATTGTACAAAGAATCGGTGTAATCGGAAATCTGCTTTTGCATTTTTATTTGCCAATCTGCCCTTTCCTCCTGTTTGACTGGGCCATCTGCGGTCCAATCGTGTTCCCAATACAACCCAAATGCATCCCAAGCCAGATTTCGAGCAGGAATGAGTGGCTTGGCAAAGGTTTTATTTTTCAAAGAAACAATGGAAGATAAGGCTTCAGCAGTCCTTAGTTTTTCGGTTGAGCGCCTTACCCTTGCCGTTGTTTCATTCATCGAGGCGCAATACAAATCCCATTCATTGCCGTAGCTTACTGCTTCATAAGGCAATTTCGGGTATGATTTTTCAATGTCTTCAAAAAAATCTATTTCGTTCGACACCCTTACTTTCCTGTTTTCATTGGTACATTTTTGGGACACTGATACAAATTCGGGAGCAACGAAGGTTTCCAAATCGTCCCAACCATAGCCAAATGCCGCCGCCGCATCGTAAGGATAGGTTTTTGGATGGTACAAATTCGTCAAGGTATCCACTGTTTTTGTAAGGTTGAGTGATACATTGGCTACTTTCTGCGCAAGTCTGGTTTCGGCATAGCCACCCAATGAATAATTGTTTAGGGTCATATTGTACCATTTCATCAAGACACTTGAACCATCTAAACCCGTATAGCGATACAACTGATGTCTCCGAACATGCCAATTTTTTTTCGGCATTTGGGTCGCACAGGCACAGGTTCCCCTCCAACTGTATTTGGCCCCCGAACCCGCCCAAAGCGCGCTTAAACCCAAAGGCAGTGTTTGATTTTCCATAGAAACGGCCAAAGGAAAACGCAAGTCAAAACGCCTTTCTAACTGCCCTGCATGGTACATGCCTCTGAGAACTGCCTCGGTGGGTTGTGCGCCATAAGTACTTACCAATGCCGTTAATGGACTACTGATGTGACCAGACCGAATAGCCGTGATGAGTTTATTAAATTGGGCAGGGCTTCGATATTTTTCATACACCCTCAGCCAATAGCTGCCATCACAATTGAAGCGTGCTTGAAAATCTACAGGCTTGCCTTCGGTAGCGTCAATTTGCTGCAAGTAATAATCCAGCATTTTTACAAAAGCCGTATTGTATGCTGCTTCGTTTGCTGTCCACATGTAATCGGTGTGGTCGTCGTTGGCGAGGTAGATTTTTTTTACCTGAGCGTGGAGACTTAGGGTGAGTGCCAACAGCAACAGGAAAAGAGAAGTACGTTTCATGTCCATTGATTTTGGAGGTATTATTGTATTTCCGTGATTTTTCCTCCCACGGCAAATATTTCCTCAACCCCCAACTGTTCAGCAAGAAAATAGGCCATAAAATTGAAGGGAATGATGTTGTGCAAAATGGAAAAATGCTCGGTGGCAGCGGGTTCCTCAACTGTAAAAACGTGTGCGCCGGCTGCTGCAATTTTATCCCCCAATTGCAGTGTTCTAGCCCGTGATTTGCCAGGAGCAAGGATCTGGATGACAATGCTGTTTTGCGCGGTTTCTTTGAGACCGTGGTCGTATTGCGCCATGGGCAATCCGTGAAAATTGAGTTTGGTGCTTTCGCTCATGATCAAGGCTGCTTCCAAGGCAGTGGCGATGTTGGGGCCACTGCCCGTGATGTAGATGCCATGAATTTCATGGGCTTGCAGCAAGGCAAACACCTCATCGGCCAGTTGCTGCCCTACGGCCTGGTATGTGTCCATTTTTTGGGTCAGCAACTCCACTGCGGTACTGGGGTCGAAACCAAAACCTTTGAACAGCACCAGCAAGGTATTGAGGTAGGTTTTAGAAGAGGAATACTGCTCGTCGCCAGCTTTTAGTTCCACTACCTGGGTCACATTGGCGGCGGTGCTGAGGGTATTTTCTGGGTAATTGGAAATGGCGCAGTAACGCTCAAAAAGTGGACTGCACCACAGCGCCTCGCTGCTTTTGCCCGATTGAGAGAGGATCACCCCAAAGGGCTTTTTCTTTTGCAGGGACAAATAATTGAAATACTCGGAAGCCATTTCCGGGTAAATGTCCATTCCCATGTATTTGAAGGCCAGGGGAGCAAAATAAGAAGAACCCATGCCCAGATAAGGTACTTGCAAGGGTAAAGTCGGGACGGAAGTGTTCAATACATCCAAGGCCCTTGCGGGGATTTCCAAAATTTCGGCTAACATTTTATTCATGACCAATGGGTTGAGGGGTGGTATCGGGCAGTTTTTGTTTTTCGTAAGGAGTTACGTCTTCGGAAATGAATTTGGCTACCACGCCCCATACGCCCCAAAAGAGCGCGGCAGCAATGGAGTAAAAAATCCAGGCGTTGTTTTTCATGCTGTTTGAGCTAATAGAACCGCAGCACCTAAAATGCCTGCCTGTTCTTCAAGTTCGGAAATGGTAATGCTGGTCTGGTATCCTTTGTAGGGGCCGAGCAAATCGGTATCGAAAAGCCGGGACAAGTAGGGCGCCAAACCTTTGGCCACGCCACCACCCAATACGATTTCAAAGATTAACTTGTTTTGTAGGTAAAAAATAGGTGGACGATCAATCGATTGCTTCAACAAGCAGGGCGAAATGGATTTAGTCTTCGGGGTTATTTGAGTGAATAAGTATACAGGCAAAAACTGTTTTTTGCAGGCAATTCAAGTACGACTTTACCTCCTGCCAGTACTTGGGTTTCCAGGGTTTTACATGTACCTGCGACGACTTTTAGGGAAAGGCGTTTGCCAGCCGGTAGCCAGGTTTGCACCGCTTTTTTGGCCTAAGGATGGTCTTCACGGAATACCAGAATGTACCCTTCTTTTTCGTTGATTGTATGCTGAAACGCCTTCCCCCTTCTGGCAAAGCACCATCAGGTACAATCCCACAGGGAGTTGGACGGATTTACGTGGATCTTAATTTACAAACAATTAAATCCATGTAAATCCGCCAAATCCGGGTCATCTGCGTTCCCATTGGTGCGCGCTGAAAAGGGCGCATTACACCACCATCTCCCAGCCTTTCTCGTAAGTCCGGCCCCACAACTTCGTTGCCGCTTTATTGTCGAGGATGTGTCCGTTTTGCGGATCACAATGCAAGGTTGTGCCTGTCCGTTGGGCAATATTGGCCAAGTGGCAAAGCAACACACTGCGGTGGCCTTCTTGGATGGGCGCGGTAACCGTGGTGTTTCCCCGAATGCTTTCCACAAAATTGCCGAGGTGGAACAAGTCAGCATCGCCGCTGGCGCTCACCGGGTTGTTCGGATCGGCTTTGACGTTCGATTTGATTTCTTTGACCAGTTTATTTGCCGTATCGAAAACCTTGTAATCGCCTCCGCCGTAGTTGACCAAAGTGCCATTGTCACCATAAATGATGAAGCCGCGACCACTGCCCTCAATGGGGTAAGAATTGCAACTACGGCCTTCCCAGGTGATGGTTTTTTTGTTGCCAAATTCGAAGGAAGCGACTTGGGTATCGGGTGTTTCCCAATCATCGGTAAAGGCATAGCGGCCTCCAGAGGAAGTTACTTTGGTGGGAAAATCAACCCCAAGGAACCAGCGGCAGCAATCGATTTCATGGTTTCCATTGTTGCAAGCCTCGCCGGTACCCCAATGCCAGAACCAGTGCCAGTTGTAGTGCACGAGGTTGTCTTTGTAGGTTTTGCGGGGAGCGGGGCCTTGCCACAAATCAAAATCCAGGGTAGCTGGAACGGGGATTACTTTGCCTACCCCAATGGATTTGCGCGAATTGGTATACCAGGCTTTGGCCATGTAGGGGTTGCCGATCAGGCCAGCCCGAACTTCTTTTACCGCTTCAATCAAGGTGGGAAATGAGCGGCGTTGACTGCCCACCTGAATGATTTTACCGTATTTCTTTTGGGCCTGCACCAGCATTTCGCCTTCGTGTGGGTTTTGGCTGCACGGCTTTTCAACGTACACGTTTTTACCATTGGCTACCCCCAATAAGGCGGCTGGCGCATGCCAATGATCGGGTGCCGCGATGATCAACCCGTCAAAGTCGGTTTTGGTCACCAATTTGCGGATGTCTTTTTCTATTTCCGGCTTGCGCGGGGCATCTTTCAAGGCGGCCAATCCTTTTTTGATGGCACCATCTTCAACATCGCAGAGGTAAGCCACTTCTACCCCCGGGATTTGGGAAAATTTCTCTGCATGATAAGCGCCCCGGCTGTTGACGCCCATGATGGCCAGCACCACTTTGTTGCTGGGGGCATTTTTGCCGAATATTGGAAAGTTCAATATGGTCAAGCCGCCTGCGGTGGCGATGGAGGCATTTTTGACGAAAGTTCTGCGTTTCATAGCTGTTTTTTATTGGTGGTTAATTCTGCTTGCTAATGTTCAAAATTGGAGAATCGTAAAACGCGAAATAAGGACATTCCAAAGATAACTGATGTTATGAATATAATTATCAACAAGGGTGTTTTTGGAGGAGGTTAAAAATCGAAGATGTTTGTTGCTCTCATCCTACTGGCCTATCTTTATGATTCGGAGGCAACAAATGCGCATGTTTTCGTGTTAGCTTGAATCCTAAAAAAACTACCTACACAACCATTAGCTGGCAAAATGGACAGACGACATTTCATAAATCAATCAACTTTGCTTTCAATAGGAGGGCTACTAATTCCTTCAACTTTTTTATCTTCTTGTAGCCAAGAAACCTTATTTGAAGACATAAACTATGATGGCAAAGTTATTATTATTGGTGCAGGTGCTGCTGGTTTGTATGCCGCATATATTTTAAAATCCAAAGGAATTAATTTTCAAATTTTAGAAGCTTCTGCAAATTATGGCGGACGGTTAGGTAAACTAACTACGTTTGCTGATTTCCCTATCGACCTGGGTGCTCAATGGCTACATGGTAAAAAAAGTATTGTGGGCGACTTGATTAAAAAGTCAAACACTAAAATTACTTTAGATGATAGTGAAACAAAATATTGGTTCAATAATAAATTGGTAAATTCCTTACCCAAAAACACCGATATTTTTGAAGGCGATGGCTTGCCTGATATTTCATATAAAGATTACGCTTTGCAACAAGGATTAGGTAATGAATATAAATACATTGTAGAAAATATTGCAGGAGACCAAGGAGCAGCAGCCTCTCGACTTTCTGTATTTGGAAACAATCAAGATGAAGAAAATTGGAGTTCTGGGGACGATGATTTTAAATTTCAAGAAACCTTCTTTGACTTAATTGACAATCAAATTGCAAGTCAAGTAAAAGATAAAATCCTTCTCAATACAATTGTTTCTAAAATTGATTATTCTCAATCAGAAATCACAATAACAGACAGGAAAAATAACTTATTCAAAGCCGACAAGGTCATTGTCACGGTTCCTATTCCTATTCTTAAATCAGGCGACATTCAATTTATTCCTGCATTGCCAAATGAAAAAACAACTGCATTTTCAAAAATAGGGATGGATGCAGGAATGAAAGTGTTTCTAAAATTTAGAAAGAAGTTTTTTGATCAAAATATAATTGGGGGTCCAATTTGCGCAGCTTATGCAGATGAAAGCATTGGGAAATTGACAAATGAAAATGTGCTACTTGCTTTCATTATGGGCGAACAAGCAGAATACCTGACCGCATTAGGAACTGATGTTGCCATTACAAAAGCATTACTTCAAGAATTAGATTTGATGTATGGTGGGCAAGCAACAGCATCATTCATCGCCTCACATGTTCAAAACTGGACAACAAATCCTTTCGTTAAAGGTGCATATTCATATAGCACAGTTGGCATGGGAGATGCCAGAAAAATTGCAACTCAGCCAATAAGTAAAAAACTATATTTTGCTGGTGAAGCCATGAATATTAACGGACATCATCAAACTGTTCACGGTGCTGTAGAAACTGGGTATAGAGAAGCGATTAATATATTAAACGACATTAAAAAATGAAAAAAGTATTTTCGCCACCCCAAAAAAAGACAAAAATCAAAACAGCCCGGTTTTTCGGGGCTGTTTCTTTAATATTTAACTCTATTGTAATTTGATTATGGTTGATATTTTTTTTAAAAATTGAAAAGTGTGAATGATGTAACTTTTTTTAAAAATTGTGAAATGCTTGCCAGAGTTAGGAGCTGCACCTTTGTGGCGTAAATATTTACAGGAGGTTAGTGAATTTAGTGATCCTTTGTAAATTGGTTACCAATAAAAACAATAGACATAAATTGAATTATCAGGATGCTGATTTTCTAAAATACTTAAATATAAGGCAATGCTTAGCGTAAAAAAAGAAGAGCCAACTAAAATAGCTGAACATAGATCAGAGCAACCAAAAGAGCCTTATGAAATAATGGTTGAGCAAGTAGAGGCAGGG
>NZ_JBBAKG010000071.1:0-32741 GCF_040403615.1 Haliscomenobacter sp.
CCTTACAACTCAAATTCTATCGGCACATTGGCAATCTCATAACGAACATTCAAAATACTCGCATTCAGAAACAAGGTTTCGCCGACTTGCCGTTCGCCGTAGGCTTCGTGGATGTGGCCACACAAGTGCACTTTGGGGGCAATGCGTTGCAGGGTGGGCAGCAAGTCTTCGCAGCCAACGGGCATCCCCGATATGAGACGATCGTGGATGCCAAAAGCAGGCCCATGGGTAATCACGATGTCGCTATCGGCGGGAATCAAGTCCCAGTGCTTTTGGATTTCTGGACCCCGTTTGCGGTTGAAGGCCCAATCGTGAAACCAGGGCTGGACGGGCGAGCCCCAGATCTTGATGCCCTCAATTTCTACCCCAGAATCGTTGAGGTAGATGAGGTTGTCGGGAATCATGGCGTCAATTTCTTGCTTGGAAGCTTCCTCAAAAAAGAAATCATGGTTGCCCGCGATAAAGATTTTGTAGGTATAATCCAGACTGGAAAACCAATCCAGGAAGCGTTGTACTTCACTTTTTAAGCCACGGGATGAAACATCACCGGCGTGCAGCAGCACATCTCCGGGTGGCAGATCAAAGTTGTGTTTGCCGTGGGTATCAGATAGGGCAACGAAACGCATGGTGAATCAAGCTATTTGATTGAGTTGGAGTAAAAAAGCCAGGGTATCCACGCCATCGGGATAATCCCAAAGGGCGGGGTGCTGAGACTGTCCAAAAGCGAATGTTTTGGTCTTTAGTGTTCCAGGCTGAGCAATCACGCATTGGATTTCTTCGCTGCGGCGCTCCAGCTCCGCTTCGAGCCAGCCCAGATCCGGGTAGTACTCGTAGTGCAAACCTGCAATGCGCGAGTGCAAGGAAGGGTTTTCGGTCATCAAAATGCATCCATTGGCTTCGTAATGAACCCGATTGAGGATGTACAAAGCAAAATTGTAGTCAAAATTGTTCTTGTATTTCTGGTGCAGAATAATGTCGCGGTATTCGTGCAAAGTCTCCAGCAAAGGGTGAAAGTTGTAACCTTGTGGCAGGTACAATTTGGCCACGTTGCGGCAGCCCAGGCCAAAATACCGGAATACGTCGTACCCCAATTCGTGCAAATCATCGGCGTTTTCGGTACCGGTCAGCACCCCTACTCCATTGCGGTTTTTGCGGATGATGTGGGGGTATTTGTCAAAATAGGCTTCGAAATAGCGCGCTGAATTGTTGCTGCCTGTGGCGATTACGGCGTCGATGTCTTTGAGGCGCTCTACGATTTCAAAATAAGCTGCAGTGGCCGGATCGATTTTTTCCAGCACTTTGAGCAAATAGGGCAAGAGGTAAGGGTCTTTGTCCGAAAGTTTGATTTTGGCCTTGTGGCCGGCTGCAAATACGCACAACACATCGTGAAATCCCACCAATGGCAAATTGCCTGCCATGACCAGGCCGATGGTTTGAGCTTCGTTTTCTACCGGAATTTCATAGCGACTGAGCCACTCGTTCAGTGGGGCTTCCGCCAGAAATTGCTCGGCAATGGCTTCAATGGCCCGCTCCTGGTTTTCGAGAGTAAACCAGGGATTGTGAACAGAAGAGCGGTGCATCACCGCATGGCGGTATTCGTCTTCCTGGCGAAGGTGGTTTCCGAGTTGGATCAGGGCGTGGATGCGTTGGGTTGCTTGCATGTGGTTGGGTTTTCTTTCCTCGTCTTTTCCTGTTTTTCATCTTGTCCTATCCCAGGAATAAATTCGTGGGGTGGCGGCTAGAGCTGGCTGAGGTTGCCTTTGGCGGAAGATTTGCGGCCTTCCAGGTAAACGCGCCATTGTTCAAGGGCAGCTTTGAAGTCGTCGGGTAGCTCGGATTCAAAGTGCATGAACTTGTTGGTGCGGGGATGCACAAAACCCAGTGACTTGGCGTGCAGGCCGTGCCGAGGCAACAGGTCAAACATGTGGTCGACAAAGATTTTGTATTTGGTAAAAACGGTGCCTTTGCGGATTTCGTCTCCACCGTATTTCTCATCGTTGAACAGGGTATGCCCCAGGTATTTCATGTGTACCCGAATTTGGTGGGTGCGGCCCGTTTCCAGGGTACATTTGACCAAACTCACGTAATACAAACGTTCCAGTACTTCGTAATGGGTAACCGCCCATTTGCCTTGGTCACCTTCAGGAAAAACAGTGTAATCCTTGCGAAAGCGTGGATGTCGGCCTACGTGCGCATTGATGCTGCCTCGGTCTTCCTCGGGTTCACCCCAAACCAGGGCGAAGTAGGTTCGTTCGATGGTGTGATAAAAGAATTGCTTGGCCAGGTGACTCAGCGCAAATTCGTTTTTGGCAACCACCAGCAACCCTGAAGTATTCTTGTCGATGCGGTGCACCAAACCGACTCTTTCCTGAAAATTGCCGCCTGAAATTTGATCGGGATTCAGTTTGAGGTGGTAAGCCAGAGCATTGACCAGTGTACCCTTAAAATGCCCTACTCCGGGATGGACAACCAGGCCAGGAGGTTTGTTGATCACCAATAAATCCTCGTCTTCGTACACGATGGTTAGTGGAATATTTTGCGGAACCAGGCGGTATTTATCGGTGGTGGATTTGGGCAGAATGAGGGTGATCTTTTGCCCGGGTTTGATTTTAAAGTTGGGTTTTATTTCCTGCTCATTGACCAAAACGGATCCGGTTTTGATGGCATTTTGTACCCTATTTCGGGAAACCTCGCCGATTCGATCCATCAAAAACTTGTCTATGCGCAAAGGCGACTGCTTTGCGTCAACCTCAATGATCCGATAATCGTAAAATTCGTCCGTGAGGCTGTCGGAATACTCATGATTGTGTTCTTCAGGTTCAATCTTATCTTGCTCCATTACTCCGACTCTTGCTTTTATGATCTGCAAAGGTAATGGTAAGTACCGATTAGTACAAATTCATTATTAAATCCCCGTCCCTTCCCAGTAAACTAAATATTTATTTTTTATCCAAGCATAATAAACCAAAAGGCTTTAAATCGTCGTTTTGTTTTCAAAATAAAGATCCTTATGAACCATATGCGCATTTGTACCCTCCTGTTGGGTTTTGGATTTTTGGCACTCCATTCTACCCAGGCTCAGATAAATCCCTCTTCCGTCCCCTTGTCGGTTCCAAAAAATAGCCAATCCGCTGCCTTTGGCGTGCAAGACCAAAAACTCATCGATTTTATGATGCCTTTTGTGAAGGGAGTAGGTCGAGCCAACAGCCTGGATAACCTGCGTGAGCAAAGTGTAAAACCCTTCATGATGCCCGTCCGTCAAATTGAGCAAACTGGCACCGAGATGAGCTATACTCTGGCAGCATGTCTGGAATTTTATTTCAACCAGGACAACAATTACAAAATCAACCTCAGCCCGGATTTCATCACCCTCAATTTGTTGGGCCAAAACCGGGCTTTGCAGTTCAGCGAAGCGTTTCAGTTTTTGTCTCAAAATGGTACGGTCGATTCGGCCATCTTGCCTTATGGGTCAGATCGCTTGACCAATGCGGTGTACAATGCCAGTAAATTCAGGATTACCAATTACCTGCATGTATTTAGCCCATTGACCAAACCCCTGCAAAAGGTTTTTGAAATCCATAAAGCCCTGGTGCGCGGCAATCCGGTAATTGTTGAACTCAACGCGGATGCATCCCTGCCTCTGGCCAATGGCAAAGATACCTGGGCACCGCAAGGTGTTCCTTCCAAAACTTACCCCATGGCCGTAGTGAGTTTCAATGAAGACAAACGTATGGTGGAACTGATGAGTCCCTGGGGCAGCGTCTGGGGTAGAGCGGGTTACATCTGGGTTTCATACGATCATTTTGGCCAATTGGCGCAAAATGGATATGTGGTGTTGCCAGTTGGGCAGTAATTTAAGCTGACTCCGGGTAAAAAAGCCCTGCACATTGATTTAGTGCAGGGCTTTTTTTTAAAAATTTAACATTTAAATTGCGAAAACACATAGATAATCTCCATATTTTTACTGCACTATAATCGCCTTTCAATTAGTCTATATTCTTACCTATTTAACCATTAAATATTTGTCAAATGCTGACCCAATTGATGATCAAAGCCAACCTGTGTTTGCTTGTATTTTTGTTTTCCTGGAACATCCTTGCGGCACAAACCGATTGCAATTGCAACCAGAAACTGGTTATAGAAGTCAATGCGCAGTGCAAGTATGTGCTGACCAAAGCGATATTGGGACTCAAGAATTGCCCCGATAGCTATATCGCCGTGCTGGACAACAAGCCCCAAAACCGCGACACCATTGATGCACCGGGCTCATACACCTATGGCTTGTACCAAAACGACGGCAGGTTGATTTGCCTGGGCAATGTCATTGCGGCAGCACCAGTGGGGCCTGTACTCGATTCGGTCAACTACATTAAAGACACCCTTTCCTTCCGCAACTGGCTCAACATCAATGGTTCACTACCCAGTACGGGTGTACCTGGCAGTAACCTTTCGTTGGGAGAATTTCCAACCAGACTTACTTTCGACGGTCGGTTTACACAATTGAAGCCTGACAATGTACCCAATTTGGGAATTCCCTATTTCAGCATGGGTTGTCAAACGCCAAGCTGTGGAATCTCGCTTAGTTTTTTTGACAATGTAAATGGCGTTTTGTGCCCAGAAGTAAAAAAGGGCAATGACCTGTTTGTAACCATTCAGCGCTCCTGGGTGGCGCGCGATTGCCAGCAGCGCACAAGTTCCAGTGTTCAGTACCTTTACATTAAGAGACCTGTCAAAACAGATGTACATTGGAGCTTGTCCCAACTCAAGGAAAAGAACCTGACCTTGTATTACAATGGTTGTACGCCTAATCCCAAAGAAATTCCCATCGACCTGATTTATCCCGCCGTTGGCATTGAAAACATTCCGGTACCGGGCATCAATCAATTTTCACAGGCCATTCAGGAAAAAATAGATACCGTATGCAATGGCGATGGAATAAGCATTACCCGCAGGTTTTTGATCTACGACGAATGTAAAAATGTGATTGTGGATACCCTGCAAATTTCTCTCAAACCCAATTCCAATAAGCGGGAAGCCATCGTTTCCAGCAAGCAGAGGCACGAACTAATCGTAAACGCAAGTACTTGTACCCGAACCATCCCAGGCAAGCTGGAGCAATTGAAGGCTTTGTTTCAATTGCAAATCAACCCTTTGTGTAAACTCAAGCAGTTTGCATGGGAAATTGAAGTTTACGACGTAAACAGCAAACGTTTTGTAAAACGGAGCAGGTACAATCTGGATTCTTTGATTCTGAAAGTTGGGGACTATCGCATCAATTTCACATTGGTTGACAGTTGTCAAAACCTGTACACCAAAAGCCTGGATTTGGGAATCCGGGTGGCTGCCCAGGTAAAATTAACCTGTCCCATTCCGTTTGATGTTAAGATTTCTGGCACGTCTAATGGTGTAAAATCAGAACGGGTTTTGGGTGTAAATGGTTTCTTTAAAGGAGATCCCTGTGCCGTTTACTATTCTGGAGTACGTAGAATTGTAGAAGCAAGTTGCCTGGCTAATTTCAACAAACCTTATTCCGACTACGACCTTGACAAGGATGGAAACGCCTTGGAACATTTTGAATTGATCAAAAGTGGCCCTTTTGCCAAAATGTATTTTACCCCAAAACAATTTTTCATCGACGTCTTCGAATGCGACGAAGGCAAAGCCGTTTTTTATGAATCTTCAGTCAATGGATTGGGAGGAAACCGTGACTCCTGCATCAGCTATGTCAATGTATTGGCCCCCAATACGGGTAGCTTGGATGTAGGCTTGGCGTACAGTAAAGTCACCACTGGTTTAGGCAAATCCATATGTGTTCCGGTAAAAGCAAATGGCTTTAAAAACATCATTGGCTTGCAATTTGAAACATCTTACGATCCAAAAATCCTCAAACTCGATTCTGTCCGAATTGCAGCGAATAATCCGATCAAACCGCTTTTTGGGCCTTTGAGTAAAATCCCACTAATCCTGACTTGGGTGTACAATGGTAAAAACCCGGCCACTTTACCCAATCAAAGCACCCTTTTTGAATTGTGTTTTACCACCCTGGCTCTTGGAACCAGCCCGGTGTGGGTGGATACAACCCGATTGATCGAAATAATTGACTTGGCTGAAAGACCATTAAAATTGCGTACCCAGGTTGGCGAAGTCATAGTTCTGGCCAAAAACTTCAACACGCCCATCAAGCAAATCAAAGAGACCGCACCATTAAGCACCAACGAGGACAAAAGAATTCGCGTCTTCCCCAATCCCAGCAATGAAAAAATAATTGTGGCCTTGCCCAATTCCTTCCTTCCACAAGGCAAGTTTATATTGAAAGACCTCCAAGGACGGGTATTGAAAGAACAAATGATCAACAGCTACCTGGATCAAATAAACGTTGCTGACATTCCATCAGGCCTTGTTTTTCTTGAATTGCACAGCCAAAATCAGGTTTGGATAGAACGGGTTGTGGTGCTTCACTGATTATTTTATTTAAAATCTTTGAGTACAATAGGGGTAGATACAGCCTTATGCATCTATACACTGTCTTTGATTGCAAAAATATCCGGGTACGCCCGGGAACTTATTTGCTGGAAAAGACACTAAATAACAGCAGCATCGAAATCCAAAAGCGGATTTGCTCCGTATTTAGGTTAAAGCATGCCAAAAGAGGCGCTTTTCTTAAATTGTTAAGGTTTTGATAACTGTCATCCAAGAAACATTAACAGTACTTTAAAACTTTGACAAGCAACATCTTCCCAATAAAATCGGTTTTATTGGAAAGCTTTTGAAAGAAAATTTCTATCCCAAACCCATTAACATATCCAAACGTCATGAACATCCGAAAAATCAAATTAGCCCTCACCGTGGGTCTCCTAAACCAGGAAGCAGGCAATGTCGTAACCGACATTCAAGCGATGATGAGCGACTTCCGCGAGGAAGTAGGAGCCTATGTAGGTGCCAAAGTAGTCAAGATGGCCAAACTGAATCCTTCTCACGTCCAACAAACATATGCCCTTCAATACGAGCGCTGTACGTTGAAAGTGGATTTGATCTCAAATCCGTCCACCAATTTGCAGGTAGTCAGAAATTTTTCCCTTGCATCTTAGTAAGACGCAAAAAACTACTTCCCGATTTTTTGAGAGGGTTTTGAATAGGAAGCTCACTTAAAATGAACCGTTCGACTTCCTATTCAAAACCCAAAATCGGGAAGTTAATTTTTCTGCGTTACTTAATTCCCAAAACCATTTAATTTAGAAATTTTATTCTAAATGAACATGTCCCAAATGTAGAGCGGAATCAGGCCAGGCTTGATTCCGCTTCTTTTTTTTAGCTCCTCTCCTACTTACATTTTACATCTCCAATCTATTTCTTTTCAAATAATTAACATCTTTTTCGTGCATCTTCTTGGATAATTGACTACTTTTGCGCCTTGTTTGAGTAAAGGGGTGTGACACAATCGCATTTTTTGCTGTCAAATCCCGACGAAAAATTTTCTATGGAACTGCGCAACATTGCTATTATTGCTCACGTAGACCACGGCAAGACTACCTTGGTTGACAAAATGATTGCTGCCGGAAGATTGTTCAAAGACCATGAACGACCCGGTGACTTGATCATGGACAACAACGATTTGGAGCGGGAACGTGGCATCACGATCCTGGCCAAAAACGTGTCTATCCGTTACAAGAACTACAAAATTAACATCATTGACACCCCTGGTCACTCCGATTTCGGTGGTGAAGTTGAGCGGGTACTCAATATGGCCGATGGTGTACTGCTTTTGGTGGATGCTTTTGAAGGCCCCATGCCACAAACGCGCTTTGTGTTGCAGAAGGCACTCGAAATGGGCAAAAAGCCAATCGTAGTCGTTAATAAGGTAGACAAGGAAAACTGCAAACCGGACGAAGTACACGAAGCGGTATTCGACCTGATGGTAAACCTTGACGCTACCGAAGAGCAATTGGACTTCCCCACCTTGTTTGGTTCAGGCAAAGGTGGCTGGTTCAGCGAAGATTGGAAAGAAAAAACCGACAGCATTGTTCCTCTTTTGGATTCGATTGTTGAGCATATTCCTGCGCCTCTTGTCTCTGAAGGCAACACGCAGTTGTTGATCACTTCTTTGGACTATTCCAGCTTTATTGGCCGGATTGCCATCGGGCGCCTCAACCGGGGCAGTTTGAAGGAAGGACAAATGGTTTCGCTTTGCAAAAAAGACGGCACCTTTGTCAAGAGTCGCTTGCGCGGTTTATACGTTTTCGAAGGTTTCGAAAAAATGAAAACCGAAGAAGTACACGCTGGTGAAATTTGTGCATTGGTGGGTATCGAAGGATTTGAAATTGGCGACACCATTGCCGATGCAGAAAACCCAGAGGCACTTCCGCCAATTGCCATTGATGAGCCAACCATGAGCATGCTTTTCACCATCAACGATTCACCGTTTTTTGGTCAGGAAGGCAAGTTTGTGACTTCTCGCCACATCAAAGAGCGTTTGGAGAAAGAGTTGGAGAAAAACCTGGCTTTGCGCCTGATGGCTACTGATTCCGCCGATTCCTGGCGGGTATTTGGCCGTGGGGTATTGCACCTTGCGGTACTCATCGAAACGATGCGCCGCGAAGGATACGAAATGCAGATTGGTCAACCTCAAGTAATCATGAAACGCATCGAAGGCCAACTTCATGAGCCAATTGAAGACATGACCATCGACTTACCGGAAAATGTTTCTGGCAAAGCCATCGAAATGGTGACCCGCCGCAAAGGCATGATGACTTCCATGGAGCCCAAAGGCGATCGCATGATTTTGCGTTTTGAGATTCCATCTCGTGGCATCATCGGTTTGCGCAGCCAAATGCTGACCGCTACTGCGGGTGAAGCCGTAATGACCCACCGCCTCTTGAATTTCCAATCCCACAAAGGCGAAATTCCAGGACGCACCAACGGTTCATTGATCAGTAAGGATCCAGGAAAATCCATTCCCTACTCTATCAACAACTTGCAAGACCGTGGTACTTTCTTCATTGGTACCAACGAAGACATTTACGAAGGCCAGGTAGTAGGCGAAAACAACCGCCCCGGTGACATGATCATCAACCTGACCGTTACCAAAAAATTGACCAACGTACGGGCTTCCGGCTCCGATGATAAAATCCGTTTGATTCCACCTCGCCGCTTCACTCTGGAAGAGGCCCTGGAATACATCATGGAGGATGAATACGTAGAAGTTACACCTGCCAACATTCGCTTGCGCAAAATTTACTTGAAAGAGCACGAACGCAAACGCTCTTCCAATAAGCAAACGGTTGAGTTGGTGTCTGAAGATTAATTGTACCTGCAAAGTTGCAATACCAACATTATCAGGAGAGCACCATTTTGCGATGGTGCTCTTTTTTTGTTAATGGACTTTTTTCACAATCAGATTTTTGTTTTCTTTATGGTATGAAAACACAATTGTACTTATTGTTGGTATTGTTCGGATTCTCCTGGACGCTTTCTGCGCAAAATTACTTTCCTGATCGGTGTATCGGCAAGTGGAAAGGAGTGATGTACATTTCCAGAAACGGAATCGTCAAAGACAGCATCAAAATGCAACTAAGCATTGCTCCGATTAAAGATGCCGCAATCCCGTCTTGGAGTTGGAAAACAGAAGCCTTTACCGGAAGAATGCCCGTGACCAAAAACTACGTGATTCGACTAAAAGATGCAGCCAAAAACTGGTACATCAGGGAGGAAGGCGTGGGTGTGCAATTGCAGGATTACCTTTTTGGCAATAAGCTCTACAGCATATTTGAAACCAGTGGCGTAATGCTCACTTCTACCTATGAGCTTTTGGACAATAAGCTCATTTCTGAGGTCACCTCTGGCAAGAAAATTATTGCGGAAAACAACGGAGTAATAAATTATTCAGTAGATAATTTACAGCGGGTAGTGTTCAGTAGGGAACAATAAATAACACAACGTTTTTTGGGAGCATTCAATACCCATACTTCTTCTTCCACAGCCCCCGCAACCAGCCCCGGGTCTTTTCTTCCGCCGGGTTATCTGCTGGGTCAAAGAGCTTGGTGCCACTCAGGCTTTCGGGCAAGTATTCCTGCTCTACGAAGTTTTGCGGAAAATCGTGCGAATACTGGTAGGCTTTGCCGTAGTCCAGTTTTTTCATCAGTTGGGTTGGAGCATTGCGCAGGTGCAGCGGCACGGGTTGATTGCCCTTTTGGTGCACCAATTCCTGCGCCTTACTAATCGACACAACGGCAGAGTTGCTTTTGGGTGAAGTAGCCAGATAGATGACCGCCTGTGACAAGATAATCCTGGCCTCCGGCAATCCAACCGCCTGTACTGCCTGAAAAGCGGTGGTCGCCATCAAAAGAGCATTGGGATTGGCTAGGCCGATGTCTTCAGCAGCCGCAATCACCATGCGCCGGGCAATAAACTTGACATCCTCTCCCCCTTCGATCATGCGCGCCAACCAGTATACTGCTGCATTGGGGTCGCTGCCCCGGATGGACTTGATGAAGGCTGAAGCGATGTCGTAGTGCTGTTCACCGCCTTTGTCGTAAGCCGAAATGTGCTGTTGCAAAATATTGGTTACCAGGGCGTCGTCGACGATAATTTCACCATTTACATCAGGTGCCTGGCTGGCCAACAGTTCCAGAATATTGTACAACTTGCGGGCATCCCCACCAGAATAATGCAAAATGGCGTCGTAACTCTCAAAGCGCACCTTTTTGGTTTTCAAAAATTCGTCTTTGTGCAGCGCGTCCTGAATCAATTGCAGCAATTGATCGGTTTCCAAAAGTTTCAACACGTACACCTGACACCGCGACAACAAGGCAGGGATCACTTCAAAGGAAGGGTTTTCGGTGGTGGCGCCCATCAAGGTGATCACCCCTTTTTCTACCGCACCCAATAAGGCATCTTGCTGCGATTTGCTAAAGCGGTGTATCTCATCAATGAACAACAAGGGGTTAGGTCGATTAAAAAACCGTTGCTGCTCTGCTTTCTGAATGGTATCGCGCACATCTTTGACACCTGCTGAGATGGCGCTCAGGCTGTAAAATGGCCGCTCCAGTTCGGTAGCCAAAATATTTGCCAGGGTGGTTTTTCCCACACCCGGAGGGCCCCAAAGGATGATGGAAGGCAAAAATCCAGCCGCCAGTGCCTGTCGCAATACCGAACCCTCCCCTACCAGGTGTTCCTGTCCGAGGTAGTCAGCGAGGCGTTTTGGGCGCATTCTTTCCGCAAGTGGCTGCATAATTGTATATTTCGTGTCAAAATTTTAAGAAAACGGAAAAATATCACAATAATCAGGATTCATAACTAAAATAATTGTACTTTAGTATTCACAATTATTTTAGGACGCAATTTAAGTCCATTCTCTTCGAGAGCATCTACCTGTCTAAATTTATCTACCCTCTTTAGTTACTTTACTATTGACGAACAGCGATGGCCAAACAGTTCCCTCATGTGGCACGCAACCTAAACTATGTAGAAAACTATGGCTGCTAACATCAGTCACTTAAAGGTGGTGGGCCAAAGCGCAGCGCTAGCTGATGATGCTATTTTGCGTTGGCTGCCCAAACAACAATTGTGGATTGACCCAACCCGACTCAATCAATTGAGTGGAGAAAGAGGGTTGCGCCTCCACATTTTACCAGGTTCTTTTGCAGATGCAAAGGGTAGAATTGTAACCGAAAGAATCGAACTGGAATTGGTAGAAATCGTACACAAAGCAGGAATGTTGCTTGCGGCCCGACCTACAACTTCACGCGATGGGGTTTTTGAATCGGCAGGTATGTTTGGATTAGAGGCCCGCTCTGGCACAGAAATCCTCACTTTACTCAAACCCTTGCATATTGAATGGCCAATCAATACTTTGCAAAACCGGCCTTCCAAATTGCAAATTGTTACCCTGGCCAACGCCAGTACCCGCTCTTTTAGTGCATTAGCCGATCAAGACTGGATTCCGTTTTTCAACAACAATCAACCCTTGCTGAAGTTAAATGGGCAACGCTGGCTCAAATTTGACATCGATCACCTGGGCTGGTTCAGCGCCCAACAACCTTTGTCCAAAGAAGGACTGAAATCCATGTTGAGCGTTCGGTATCCCGATCAGCGTTTTGAACACAAACAAGCTTTCCTGGTTTTTCATCATCACCAGGCGGTTGTGAAGCTTTTCCCCTATGAAAACAAGTTTTGCGCCTTCAATATCCCTCGCCGAGCTGCCGCCAGTGTAGTGATGCTGGGGTTCAACAAGGGGCAGTATTACCTGGGACATACCAGTTTTGATGGGCATTCCGCCAATAATTTAGCACTGAAACTTGAAGTAGTGGAGGCCACGATGGTGCCTCAATTGATTTATGCCTTGGTTAATGCGCCGAAATGAAAGTGTTCAGGCACATACTTCCAAATGTTTTTATTTCACGCAGATTTTGCACAGATTAAACCGCAGATTTGACGCAGAAAAATCTGTGTGAAATCTGCGGTTCAATCTGCGCCGAATCTGCGTGAAACAAAAAATCCTCCTAATCCTTACTCAAACTCAAACCGATCCACTCCTCCCAGGAAATTCCCTTTGGCATTCGGGTTGCGGAAGACGAAGAAAATATCCTGTTTTCCCGGAAGTACACCAGTTAACTTGAGTGAGGCCTCTTTTTTGTTCCCTCCGGGAAAGTCGGTTTCCCCGAGTAACGTGCCTTCTGGTGATCCCACCCGCAGTTCCATTTTTCCACCAACTCCATTTCCCTTGGTTAACACGGTGATCTTTGAAATCCCTTGCAAGTCAATTCCGTTGTACCGCAGGTAAGCGTTGTCGTTGGCAATTTGGATGGGGTTATCCGGATTGTTGCGCTGCCCCATGGTTTCGCGCAGGGCATCCGCTTCGCCAGCCCGCAGCATTGGATAACGCAGGGCGATGGTTTGACTGGCAATCAATGCACCCACCATCGGAATACCTTTATCAGTGTAGCTCGCACTCACCAGGTAAGTTCCGGGTTGCTTTTTCTCGTGCTCGGTCAAAGTAATGCTGGCGGCCAAGGGGCGGTTTTCGGGCTTTTTCTCCTTGCTCAAGGACAGGATGTATTCGGCCATTGATTCAGCCTCCGACTTGGTCAATTGTGGGTGCGCGTTCATGGCTTGTTCGCCCCAAACGCCTTTGCCGCCTTTGAGGATTTTATTGGCCAAAATGCTCGCCACAGGTTCCCAACTGTTTTTGTATTTGTTGGAAATCTCTACAAAAGATGGTCCAACTGACTTGTCTTTCATCTGGTGGCAAGACTTGCAATCCGACAATTCGATCAGGCGCTTGCCCGCTACGAAGCCGGAATTGGTTTGGTGGCCTTGCGCTGCCAATGTGCGGTCAAACCCTTCAAGGTAATTGAGGCTTACCGCCACGTCGTCTGCATTGATGCCTTTGCCGGTTTCGCCGTCTTCCTTATCGGTTACTTTCACCGCATAGTCCAGTGGCTTGCCAGGAAAGAAGAAGGTCTGGTTGCCTTTCACGGTCAAATCCAGTTTGGGCGTCTCATTGCCTGCCCGGATGCCTACTTTTGAGGAGGTCGCCTTGCCTTGAGCATCGGTTACGGTGAGTTCAGCCTCATAAAACCCAGCCGACTTGTACTTGGCGATTGGATTGGGTTTGGTGCTGCGTTTGCCATTGCCCAAATCCCAGGCATACTTCAAAGGCTGACCTTCGGGGTCTTTGGATGCCGAAGCATTCAACTGAACCGACAAAGGTGCTTGACCAGCGGTGGTGCTGGTCTCCAGCTTGGCACTTGGTGGAAGGTTGCCTGGATTGTATTCAATTTTGAACAAGGTAGCGTCTTCGTTGGCCGAAAACCATTTCTTGCCGTACTCCAACATGTACATGGTACCATCGGTGTGGAAAACCATGTCCATCGGGTTGGATAACGGGATATTGGGCGCAAAACGCTCCATATCGGCAAAATTACCTTTTTCATCCAGGGTAAAAACCATGATCCAATCGCGCATCCATTCGTAGGCAAAAAACTTGCCGCTGTAGTAATTCGGGAAGCGATTGGGGGCGTTTTTGTGATCTTCGGCGTAGTACACAGGCCCAGCCATCGGGTTGCGGCCACCTTTGCCCATCAAAGGAAACTCAGGGGATGCTACATAAGGGTACCATACCAACGGCTTCTGTGCGGGTGGCAATTCGGTCAAGCCCGTATTGTAAGCACTCTCGTTGACGGGCTTGAGCGGATCAAAAGCGACTCCAGCCGTTTTGGCATCAAAATCCCAACGGCGGTAAGGCTTGTTGTTGGCCACAAACAAAGGCCAGCCAAAGTATCCGGCCTTTTGGGCCTGGTTGAACTCGCAATGCCCGCGTGGGCCACGTTCGGCACTGTCTTCTCCGGCATCTGGGCCTACGTCGCCCCAGTACACATAACCGGTGTGCTTGTCAACTGCAATGCGGTAAGGGTTGCGGCAGCCCATTACAAAGATTTCGGGCTTGGTTTTGGCCGTACCTACCGGATACAAGTTGTCAGCAGGAATGGTATAAGTTCCGTCGGATTGCACCTTGATGCGCAAGACTTTGCCCCGCAAATCATTGGTATTCGAAGACGTAAAGCGGGCATCAAAACCACTGCGTCCTGGACGGCCATCAATCGGGCCGTAACCATCGGACTCAAAAGGGTTGGTATCGTCGCCAGTACTCAAAAACAGGTTGCCTTTGCCATCAAAAGCAATAGAGCCACCAGTGTGGCAGCAGCCGTCTTTTTTGACAGGTACGCGCAAGACTACTTTTTCTGAAGCGAACAACAAAGTGTCGTTTACGTCATCGTAAGTGAATTGAGACAAGCGGTTTTCGCGGGTATCGTCTTTGGGCGTGTAGTACAAAAACAGGCGCTTGGTCTGGTCGTATTGTGGATCAGCTCCCAAGCCCATCAGGCCATATTCAAACTGGTTGAACAAATCGAAAGTGGCCACCACTTTAATTTTGCCATCTTTGGGGTTCCAAAGCTTGAGTTTGCCCTTGCGCTCGGTGAAAAGCACTTTGCCGTTGGGCAATACCGCCAACTCAGTTGGTTCATCCAGGTTGTTGGCCAGCACCGTTTTGCTAAAGCGGGCAGGATCTGGCGCCTGTTCGCTCTTGGCCTTGGTGTAATCCAGTTTTTCGGACATTGCCCATTGCAGGCCTCCAATGTAGTGCTTTTGGATCTTGGGGTCTTCAAAC
This sequence comes from Haliscomenobacter sp., assembly GCF_040403615.1. Lineage (NCBI taxonomy): Bacteria > Pseudomonadati > Bacteroidota > Saprospiria > Saprospirales > Haliscomenobacteraceae > Haliscomenobacter > Haliscomenobacter sp. The sequence goes on from NZ_JBBAKG010000071.1 coordinate 15,167, forward strand.
GACTCCCAGGTATGCCCAAAGTTGGTGTAAAAAGCCTTACCTCCATCAAACTCGTGGTACCAGGCCATCGGGTGGTAATCGCCCATTTTGCCATCTTTGTACGATTTTTCTTCCACTTTGATCAAAGGCGTGATCAAATCGGTACGCAAGGACTTGAAATCGTAGAACTCGTCGGTATGTTCAAAAGACGGATCAAGGTGTTGGGTAGAAAGATGCGTACGATCGATCACGGTCATGGTCCCTTTCTGAACGTTGGGATTGCCAGGGTGGCTGGCAAAATAACCGCCCATCAACTTGTTGTACCAAGGCCAACCGTATTCGGTATCGGCAGCGGCATGGATGCCCATGTAGCCCCCACCCGCTTGGATGTAGCGCTCAAAACTGACTTGTTGGGCAGGACTCAGCACATCGCCGGTGGTACTCAGCCACACTATAGCGTTGTAGCGCTTGAGGTTTTCTTCGTTGAATTTGCCACTGTCTTCGGTGGTATCAACGGTTACGCCATTGGTTTTTCCCCAATCCTGAAAAAATTGGATGCCTCTTTGGATGGAGTTGTGCCGCCATCCCGTTGTTTTGGAAAACACCAAAATTCTCTTTTGGGAAAAAGCGGTCAGGGAAAAAAAACACAATAACAGCAGGATGAAATTTCTGTACATTTTACAAGTTTTGAATATTAAGTAGTGGGCAAAAAGAAACACTTATTTCTTTCCGTCCCTAACGCACAATCATTTTCAACAACAAATCAGCAACCAATTGGTTACCTGCATCATTCAAATGCACCCGATCGGTAGTCAGGATGCCCGACTCCTTGTTTTGGGGATTGTTTTTGAGGTTGTAGGCCAGGAATTCTTTGCGCAAATCAGCTACCGGGCAATCGTATTTTGCGGCAATGTCCCTGATCATGCCAGAGTAGCGATTGAGGTCACCATCTTGCTGGTTGCTGTGATCGGTACGTTCGCCAATTACAGCAGGAGTGCAGCAGATGACCTTGATGCCATTGGTCTGGAATTTCTTGATCAAGGCGACATAAAAACGCTCAAATTTATCCGGATCGGTACCGGTTTGTAAGCTGGTTTTGTGCCAAACGTCGTTGACGCCCACATAAATCACCACCACGTTGGGTTTTTGTGCCAGTACGTCTTCTTCCAGGCGCAGGTAGAGGTCGTACACCTTATTGCCACCGATGCCTGCACCGATGAGTTGGTACTTGTCTTTAATGCCCTGTTTTTCAAGTGCTTCCTTCATTTTGGTGATGTAACCTCCCGGTTGTACACCAGCCTGGGTGATGGAGTCTCCAAAAAGCACCACTTTGATGGTTTGATCTTGAGTCATGGCCAAAGACAAAAGGCTCAAAGCCCAGGTAAAAAATAATGGAATTCGTTTGAACATATTTTGCTTTTTTTAATCTAAAAACTATCGCTTTCTTCATAGGCTTTAATCAAGGCCATTTCGCCTTCTTTGCCCGGTTTGGCGTTGCCATGTTCCATACCCAATACGCCAGTGAAGCCTTTGCTGTGGATGAATTTAAACACGTTTTTGTAGTTGATTTCACCAGAGGTGGGTTCCTTTCGGCCAGGGTTGTCACCAATCTGGATGTAAGCAATTTCATCCCAGGCCCTTTCCATGTTGGGGATCAAGTTGCCTTCGGTGATTTGCTGATGGTAAATGTCAAAAAGGATTTTGCAAGAAGGGCTGTTGACGGCCTTGCAAACCGTATAGCCTTGCGCCGCTTTGGTCAAGAACAACCCCGGGTGATCCCGAAAATTGAGCGGCTCCAGTACCATGGTCAGTTTGTGTGGCTCCAGAATGGCACTAGCTTGTTTTAGCGATTCGATCACATTGGCGGTTTGGTAGCCCATTTCCTGCCGCAAGTCAACATATCCAGGCACCACGGTCATCCAGGTGGCGTTGACCCGCTTGGCTACTTCAACTGACTCCTTGATTTGTTGCAGGAATTCATCGCGCTTGTCCTGCTTGCCAGAAGTTAGGCTGGGTTCTGTCCAATATATTTTATGCGCCACAAATACCCCCATCTGGATGCCCAATTTGGCCATGGTTTCGCCCATTTTGGCCTGCAATTCAGGCGTGCGGTCTTTCATGCCATTGTCTTCAAACGCAGTGAATCCCTGATCGGCCATGAATTTGAGCTGATCGATGGGGTCTTTGCCCGCATTGTTTTCAAACATGCCGATATGGGGGCCATACTTCAATTTGAATTGGCGCTTGGGTGTAAGCAGATTCCCGGTTGTGGAGGCCGCATTTACCGCCGCAGTAGACATGAGTGCCGCAGAGGTAGCTAAGGCTGACTGAACGAATTTCCTTCTTTGCATCATTTTAAGTTTTAGAGTTATGGGTTTTAGGCTTAAGAAGTTGGCGCGCTTACCTATGGTTACTGCGTACCATGAGGTGAGTCAAATGGAGAGCAATTCCAGTTTCGGTACAAAATAAGGAAAAGACTTTAAGTGGTAAAATGTTATTTGTACATTTTGCAGATCACTACATTTAAAGATTTGATTAGTATACTTCTATGAAATATTTTGGATTTTTTTTGCTGGCATAAAAAAGGCAGCACTCCCATCCAGGAGGCTGCCTTTAGCAAAAAATATGGTCTTATTGTAGTGCTTACTATTTATGAAATCCTCCTGTATTCAGCCATGCTCATACCTGAGTTGTTCCAAACGCCTCCCAGGTCAAATTCCCGGAATACCGATGGGATACCTGACCCTCTTCATCCATTTTGAATAGGTGAATCCACTCGTTGTCACAGAGATTTCGTACCGACTCATGTTTTTCCAAGATCGCATTCATGGCGGGGATTGGCGCTTCGATGATCACTTTTAGCCGCACCGGCTCATGCTGATAATTTTCACCATCGTGTACGGATTGCAGGGGTAAGCCTACGCGCAGATCTCCCGAAAAACCTTCCAACACTCCAAGGCCGGCAGTCACATTGTGCAAGGTTTTGTTGCCCGAGCCAAAGAGTTTGTTGTCTACCGTGGAGGCGTAATACTGCAAGTTGATCCAGCTTGTAACCACCATGGGGGCAGTCATGATCAATTCCAAAATTGAAAATCCATTGTCTTTTTTCCATTCATAAGAGTGTAAAAAAGACCGACCTCCAAAATCAAGATTTTGAGTTCGCGCTCTTGGGGCTACCACAAAGGCATGACAACCTGCAAGACCCCACTCCGGCCGCACTTGCGACCAGTCTTTGCTCCGTCCTTTTATCTCGGTGTCCACGTTTTTATCAATGGACATCCTTACTGCTCTTTCTGTTCGGGTGGCATGCCCGGCCTGGGCCAAGGTCTTTTTGAGATCCAGTAGTGCTTCATGTTGATTAAAAGGTACTTCCTGTTCGTTGAAAATATGGATCTCATCGGTGGTGGTATCATGAAGACAAGCCAAAAATACCGTGTTGTCGGGGATAACCATTTTTTCATCTATCAGACCTTTCCTTACGGCTGCATCGTTTAGAATGGCCGCTGCTGCGCGGGCATTGGCTTCCCCGGTATGTCCACCGCAAGCCCCGCAATCGAGACCAGTGGCGTAGGGGTTGTTGACGGTGGTAGAACCATGTCCAACTATCAAAACAAAAGTTCCAAAGTTTTCTGTCAGCGACATGGCACTCAAGGCATTCTTGGCCATCTGTATCCGTTCCTCTAGAGGGATTCCCACCGTTTCATGATGATGAATAGCCACCTCCAGACTAATGTTTTTGTTTTTTGAATATTTTGACTTCAAGCCCGCTTGATCCGGATGAGGAACAGGCCGAGTAAGACCAAATGAATCGGTAAAAAGCTTTGGTAGATAAGAAAGTCCAATTGGGCTAACAAAACTGAAACAGGAAATGGCGCCAGCTCTAAACGATTTCCATACCTGATAGACCCGCCGATTCAGAATCCTGCTTTGATAAGCCTGTTGGTTGGCCTTTGGGTCGCTGATCTCTTCCAGTAAGATTGGTCCAGTTTTGATCAGCACAGGGCATTGGGCTTCTCCAACTTCATGGGCAATGGGAATGTACTTAATCGGAAAGGCAAAAAAACCTGCAAACCCGATGGTCTCTATTCCTTGATCTACTAGCTCCAGATTTCTCCGATACACTTCTGAGCGAACGTCGATGCAAAAAATTGCCTGCGCCTTTACCTGCGTATTTTCTCTCGGAGGCGTGTTGGTAGCTTTTCTGAATTTTTCGATGATTTCGCGCTGGATAGCCAAATCAAATGCCTCTTGTAAGATCAGTTTTTCGGCAAGCGCCTGATCAGGCTCGGTTTGACCAAGGGATTCTGAAAGCTCTTTTTTAGCCTGCAACCACATCACCCGCAGTACCGGTGTATCCAGACATTGGAACAGACATGCTTCCCAGCAAATCAGCACGGCCAGGAATTCGATTAACTTGCCATCTTGGCCGCCATACAATTCACTATCCCAGTCGAGGCGAGCGGCATGAGCCGACCATCCGCCGACCTTTAGCAACAAGCGATGCAAATAATCGGGTAGGTCAGTTGCTGACACCTCAAGGATGCTGAGTGCACTTTGCACGGCTTTTAGCGCATCCGTGGGCAAGGCGCTTACCGCTTTGCGAAAACCGGTCAGCCCGGCAATTTCTGGGGTTCGATCCACAGCTGCCTCAGCTTTCCAAGCCGAAAAAAGTCCTGCTTGCTGATCAGCGGCGATCCACATGGCTTGTCCATGGTCAAAATAGGAAGCGGCCCATACCGAGATTCTGGAAGTAACGAAACGATTCCAATCTTTCGCTGTCACTTGCGTTGCTACATCAATCAGCGTTGATATTGTTTGAGACTCTTGCACTTGATTATCAGCAAGTTCCAGGTGGTTGATAAACGCATCCACCGCTATTTTCTGAGCGGATTTATTGTACAATGCAGCTGCCAGATCCTGGTGGGTTATGTTTCCTTCCCGAATTTTATTGAGGTAGAAAGAAGTCGGCAACGTCATATGCGAGGCGCCTATTCTTGCTAGATTATGAGCCGCCGTTTCAAATTTTTGGTCGGTTAAACCTAGGTAAGGGTTTACGGCTACAAAATTTTCTAGTGGCCAAACCGGAGCAATTTTTTTGCAAGCCTGACGCAGTACCTTCAGCAGCGTCTCCCCTTTAATTGTTATTGTTGGCGTTAAAACGAGGTCTTTCATGCTTGTTTGTTTAAGCGGTTAAATCCTTTTCTTCTTGTACATTCAAACCTGTTGCTCCTGGAGTTCTTTTTTCTCCAGTTGGCGCGCGTTAGTATGGATGCTTAAAGCACCCACCAGCCGATCAAAAAGCGCATTGGCATAAAAGCCGTTTCTGACATGAATAGCCAGGCTGCGGTAGTAAGGACCAGGGGTTAGCTGAGGTGCGATTATTTGAATGAAAACCACCAGCCCAAATGCCAGTAAGAGTAAGCCAGCAGCGATGATTTTTCCCCATCCGGGCAAGGCCAGCGCAGGCACTTGATTGGCGAGTAAATATCTTGCGCTCGATTCCAAGGTAAAGAAAGCGACCGTCACCATTAGAGACAGCAGGGATGTTTGCAGCAGCAATGCACCACTTTTCACCATTAAAGCGGAGGTGAATAGCCGCGCTAAGCCCAGGACGATTACAGCGCCAACGACCAAAAGCGCGAACTCGTTTACCGGATCAATGCCCCAGATCAGCGCAAATCCAGTATAGAGGGTTAAAGCCATCGCGATACCAGATATAACTTTTAATGGACTTACCGATTGGCTGGTACGGGTAACTTTCGCTGCCCGAATCAGGTCGATCACGCTTCCCGAGGAGAGAAAGGCATGTGCTTTGTAAAATGAATGCGCTACCAAGTGGAGCATTGCCGCCGGGTAAGCGCCCAAACCACAAACCATTAAACTAAAACCCATGTGGGCCACACTGGAGTAGCCGAGTGCGGTCTTAATGGACGTTTGGGTTAAGTAGGCCACTGATGCAAATAGGGCAGTACTTCCTCCTACAACCATCAGGAGAATGGGCGCCACAGTGCTGGTATCCATCACGTAGGCCATTCGAATGATCAAGAAAGGCCCTGCGTTTAACAAGCCCGCATGAAGCAAAGCCGATACCGGGGTAGGTGTTTCCATGACCTCGATCAACCAGCCATGGGTCGGGAATTGCGCCGATTTGAGCAGAGCGGCTAAGGCTAAAAATAAGGTGGTTGCCTCCACCGCCATGAAGGAAAAATCTGCGGAGGAACTGCTTTTTATCGCCGTAAAGATGACCTCCAGATTGCCCGAACCAAATTGAAGATACAGCAGTAGGAAGGCAAAAAAGAGACTCAAATCTCCGAGCCGGGCAAGGATATACTTTTTGCGAGCAGCAATTTGCGCCCCAGGTCTGTCGGGATAAAAAACCAGCAAACGGTGCAACGAAATGCTTGTCAAAATCCAGGAAACAAAAAGTAAGCCCAGATTGCCCGAAAGTACCAGCAGTTGTACCGAGGCAATCGTAGCCGCCAGTCTGCCCATGAAAGCACCTTGACGTTGATCTCCATCGAGGTAGGTATTGCTAAATTTGATAATGATGAATCCTAAAAGCGCAATCAGTCCTAGCATGAGCGTACTGAGGGAATCAAGTCGGATGTTGAACCCCAATCCGTTTACCCCTACCAGCACCGATTGTAAAAGACCGCGCTCAAAGACAAAAAATCCGCTCCAGGCAACCATCGCTATACTAAGGATAGCAGATATATAGCTCATCCTTTTGACAAGTCCGGGTCTAAATCCCGGTTGAATCCAGGATGAAATAGCGGTGAGTGCAAAAGCCGCAGGTGATAGTAAGGCCATTAAGGCTAAGAAATTTTCTGACATTTTGGATGAATTTTAATTGCGGTGCAAATTTGAAGCGCGCAATTCATAAATTTTTATTTATATTTGTTATGAAATACATAATGAATATTTATGGATTACACTTTGCATCAACTGCAGATTTTTCTGAAGGTGGTAAAAACCAAGAGTATTACGAAGGCTGCCGTGGAGCTATTTATGACCCAACCCGCTGTTTCTATTCAACTTAGAAACCTGCAGGATCAATTTGAGATTCCCCTTACAGAAGTAGTTGGTCGGCAACTTTACATCACGGAATTTGGCAAACAAGTGGCGGAAATCGCCGAGCGTGTTGTCCAAGAGTTGGAGAACATTAACGCGAAGACAATGGCATTTCAAGGAATGTTGACGGGAAAACTGGCCATCTCATCCGCTTCAACGGGTAAATATGTGATCCCTTTTTTTTTGAGTGGATTTCTGGATCAGCATACCGGTATTGATCTGGTACTCGATGTTACCAACAAAAGCCGGGTCGTTGAGAGCCTTAAAAATAATGAGACGGATTTCGCCTTGGTATCGGTTGTACCCAGTAACTTGAATGTAGAGGAAGAGTTGCTTATCGAAAATAAATTGTATCTGATGGGCAGCGAGCCGGTTCGAAATGAAGGCAAGCCATTGATTTACCGGGAGGAAGGATCAGCTACCCGCATGATGATGGAGCAATATTTTGAAAAGCAGGAGGGTAAGCAAAGAAAGAGAATTGAGCTAACCTCGAATGAAGCGGTGAAACAGGCGGTAATTGCGGGGATGGGGCATTCGATTATGCCGCTGATCGGGATGCACAATGAATTGATGAGCAAGGAAATCTACATCCTGCCATCCGCTGGACTTCCCATCAATACGCAGTGGCGATTGATATGGTTAAAAGGAAAAAAACTGTTGCCAGTTAGTCAGGCTTTTTTGGAATACGTCAGAACGGAGAAGCAAAATATTCTAAAAAAGCATTTTTACTGGTATTTGAGCTATGGAGAGGAGTGGAAAGAAGTTTGAATAAAGTAGATGGAGTTGTAGCCTTTTTCAAAAGAAAAGCGCATCTGGTCTTTTGAACCAAGGTTTGGGGCTTTGCAAAGTTTAGAGCTTATTCAGATTTCGGATTCCTGCTAGACCAGACCTTCCCATTAATTTTCATAGCCTAACGCTGGTGGAGGGTCGGGCATTAAACCAGCAGTACGTTAGGATGAAAGACTTGAGTCAGCGGGGTTATCATCAAAAACGGCAGCGTGGAAAATGTCTACTCATATCCACACTGCCGCTTTTTATTCTCGTTTATGGGTATCGCTATTCTGCTATTTTTCCCTCCAAAGAATTCCATCCGCCGCCGTTGTAAACTTCTGTGAAACCATTGGCAGCTAGCATTGCCTTAGCCACACCGCTTCTTGCGCCAGAGGCACAGCAGGTGATGATCGTTTTGGTTTTGTCGAGTTTGCCCATCTGTTTGACCAAGTCGCTCACTGGGATGTTTTTGGCTCCCCTGATGTGTCCGCCTGCATATTCCCCAGGAGAGCGCACATCAAGAATAATGGCACCATTTTTTACCATTTCCGCATAATCGGGAGCCGCTGCAATGCCTAAGAAAGATTTGATTTTATCCATCATTGTAACTATGAATTAAGTTTGTGATTTTAATTGTATTGCGCAACCAATACTGGTTTGTTGCTAAAAATAAGTTCGTTGTTGTACAGGACATCCCAAGTAACGGGCATGATTTTTTTCAACATACTGCTAACGCCACAATATTTTTCTTGCGAATCAGTCACGGCTGTTAGTGCGGCTGTTTTGCTCCCGTCTGGCCCGCGAAACTCATAGATCAAATGAATGGCAATGTACTCAATTGGATGTTGTTTGGTGATCTCGCCGTCAACATTGATATCTAGGCTGTCGATCTCTTTTTTGGCCGTACGCAAAAGCTTGACAACATCCATCCCTGTACAGCCAGACAAAGCCGTCAGTACAAAGGGTTTGGGAATAGGACCATTGTCTTCTCCGCCTACGCGTTCCGGGGCGTCCATTACAATGGTATGGCCGTCAACCAAGGCATTAAATTGCATTTTTCCCATCCAAATACTTTCAATGTGGTGTGCCATGTTATGCAGATTTTTTGTTGGTGTGAATGCCAAAAGGCCAATACAAAGGACAGAAACTGATGAAGCTGGTGAGTATAAAAATGCCAGCTATTGCCAATAAGATGATAGCAATTGTTCCATTGATTTGTCCAGCAAAGTAGAGCGCCGCAATGAAGACAGCAATCATTACCCGAACGATTCTGTCAACTGATCCCATGTTTTTCATCATTGTAACTGATTTTGATTGTTTACACCACAAAGTTAGGATGATGGAAAGCCCCAGTCAGTTACAAATGTTACAAAGCCTTGAGCACTTTAATTTGGTTGCGGTACAGTAAAACCCTTTTGTCGGTTTCAAGTTTTTTGAGGAGGCGAGAAATGACAACCCGGGAAGTGGCCAACTCATTGGCAATCTGCTGGTGGGATAAATTGATGAGGGTAGAATCGATGGCTTTGGATTTTTCTTTGAGATAGTGAACCAGGCGCTCGTCGAGGTTTTGAAATGCGATTTGGTCAACTGTTTTTAGCAATTCATTGAATCGAAAACGAATGGTTTGCATGACAAATCTTTTCCAGGTAGGATATTTTTGCATCCAAGAATCCATTACCGGAACGGGGATAGCCCAAAGCGTAACATCATCTTCAGCAACTGCTTGGATTTCACTGGGGAAAAATTCCATACAGCAGGTCAAAGTCATGGCGCAACTTTCCCCGGGGTTGATGTAGTACAACAACAGTTCATGACCTTGATCATCCAATCGACTTACCTTCAAAGAACCGGAGATGATCACGGGCATTACCCGTACTGTTTGACCAATTTCAATGATTACTTCGCCCGCTGGTATGTGAAGCAGCTCCCCAGTTTTTTCAAATTCCTCAAGTAAGGCTAATTCAAAAATAGCATTGAAGGGCTCAGTATGTTGCATCGATAAATTGCTTTAAAAATGATGTAAAATGACAAATCTCATGAATCTACTCTAAGGTATAAACAGTAGCCGGTGCAAGTTGAAATGCTTGTCAATAATGCCAAAAAATAAGCGCTGGAACAACTCCAGACATTGAACAATCATTAAACTGCGGTGAAAGACTTTCACCAACTAACTTTCAATACACCTCTATCAAATACTTAGGAAATTTCTTTGCCAACTTATCTCGTTCAGCAAGCGGCAACACATTGGCCGCAGTAGCCAAAGCATCAGCCAGGGTACATCGAGGGCCGCTGACCCGCGTGAATTGACGGTGCTGGATGCCCATACCGCTGCGTGGATCGATGATGTGAGAATAGCGGATGCCTTCCCATTCCAAAAACCGATAAGTATCGCCAGAAGTAGAAATGGCGCGGTTGTTGAGGTTTTTTTCGAGGTCCACAATTTGGCCAGTTGCGTCAGCGCCTTTGGTAGCAATGATCCAGGCCGCTTTGTCGGGTGGAGGGTTGCTTACCCGGATGTCGCCACCGCCAGCAACTAGGGCAGACCGGATTCCGGCTTTGCGCAAAACTTTCATGGCGGCATCTACCGCGTAGCCTTTGGCAATGCCACCAGCGTCCAGGCGGGTATCGGGCAATAGCAACTTGACTTTATGAGACAGGCCATTCATTCGCAATGAACGATAGTCTACGGTATGTTTTGCTTTAGCGATCTCAGCGTTGGTGGGGAATTGAGATTGCCGAAAGGCCTTCCGCCACACTTTGGTCAATGCGCCGATGGTGATGTCGAATGCGCCATTGCTTTGGCGGGAGATTTTTTGTGAAACGCGCAAGAGTCGCCACATGTCGGGACTCACCTTCACCCATGTACCTGTTCCTGCGGTTTTGGACAAGCGAGAGATTTCACTGCTTTCCTGGTAATCGCTGAAGATTTGGTTGAGGCTATCAATGCGAGCAAAGGCGAGATTGCTTACTTGCCGGGCGAAGTTGCTGTCGGGGGTATACACAATGATCTGAAAAAGTGTGCCCATTTGGGGATGAAAAAATTCCTGTCTTTGACCAATGGCAAAGACAGGAACCAGTAAAAACCAACAAATAAATCGCATGCGATGGGTGGATTTTGTTCGGGTTAAAAGTAAACACATTTCATCAATATTTACTATATCCCATCCCATTCAACTATGGCCTAACGGACTAATTTCAAATTTTTATCATCCGCAAAGATTGCACTTCGCGACCAACTTGAATGCGGCAGAAATAAATGCCCGCTGGAAGATCTCTCCCATAAAACTCCAACTGGTGATCGCCCGCACCCAATTGCTGACTGATCAGTACTTGCAGCTCACTGCCGATGTTGTCAAACACACTTACCCGCGTAAAAGCAGATGCATTCAAGCGGAAAGCAATGCGAGAAACCTCGTGGAATGGGTTCGGGTACACCTGTACGGATGTTTCTTCTACCAAAAGATCATCGGTATCGGTTGTTACCGCACAGTTTTTGATGATGGGTTGGTGGGTGTAATTGGCAAAGAGGTAATCTTTGATGTCGGTTACACTCACCCCAAACCAATCCTGCAAAATCGAACCATACACATCCCGGAAATCGGTTTGCATGGGTACCCCGGTTTGGTCAGGTACAGTAGCCGGTATTTCCGGGTTTTTGCCCACAATTTGCTTGTTGACACAGGAGCCGAATACAAAAAGCGGCGCTGCCGTGCCGTGGTCGGTGCCCAAGCTAAAGTTGGACTTGATTTGGCGTCCAAATTCAGAGAAGGTCATGCCTACAACACGCTCTTCCAAGCCCAGTTTGCGCAAATCCTCCTGAAAAGCCCTAATGGCCTCCGACAAGATGAACAGCAATTCTCGATGGGTTCCCTTGGTGGTATCGCTGCCGTCTACCTGATTGGCATGGGTATCAAACCCTCCCAGGTTGGCCACGTATACCCGGGTTTTGAGTCCACCTGACATCAACAAGGCCACGTTTTTCAATTGGGAAGCCAAATTTGAAGTCGGATAGGTAGCCAGGTTTTTGCCCTTTTTAGACGCCGCCGTAATCACATCCGAATATTGGTTGGTCTGCGAAATGGACGTCCGCAAAAAAGACAGTTCTTTGCCATATGGACTTTCCGGAAACAAGGTTTCTTTGCCTTCGGTGAGTTTACCGAAATTGTATGGATCCGTTAGTGTAAGGCTAAAGTTTCCAACGGTGCCCTGGCAAGTTTCTGAAACAGTGCTGCCGAGGGTCAGCGCAAATGGATCTGGAAATTGACCATTGGGATAACCTTCCGGGTATTTGGGATGCTTCTCTTCAAAATAGCGTCCTACCCAGCCAGTATTGATGTTCTCGTTGGCGCCCGAACCTGATTGCCAGATGTCGGTAGAACGAAAGTGAGACCGGTTCTGGTTGGGATAACCTACGCTGTGAATCACACTCAGTTTTCCATCCTGATACAATTGATTGAAGCCTGTCATTGCTGGGTGCAAGCCGGTGGTGGTGCTAATTTTCAGCGCTTTGGCTTCAGGTATCAGAATATTGGTGCGCAATTTTGACAAATTGCTGTATTGATCCAAAGCCAATACGACATTCAAGCCATCGTAACCGCCGCTCAGGCGAATGATGACCAAAACTTTATCGGAATAAGGATCGATGCTGCTGAACAAGGCACTCATGGGAGAAGCCGACAATTTCATCCCGTTTAACACCATCGGGATGGTGGCTGCTGCTCCTGCCGTTCTTATGAAGTTTCTTCTTTTCATTTGAAAATGGTTTGGGAAACACCCTTTGCTTGATGAAAATTCAAGCTTGCAGAATGTCTTAGCTAAGGAAATATTCAGGCAAACTCAAAATAGCTTTCACCAAATTCCGCAATTTGGTTTCTGCACTGGCGCGAGCCGTGGCATTACCCGGGTTTTTGGTGTAGTTCGTCCAAATGGTACCCCATTCGTAATCTGGTGTTCCCGAGAGAAAAGCATTCATCAAATCGGTCAATTGCTTGTCGGTCAATGACTGTGGGAGCAAGACGCTTACCATGTCTTCAACCAGCAGGAATGGGTCGGTCGGGGTTGGCATGGAAGCTGCAAAATTCAGTACATTCAAACCGGTCTTAACGCCTACGCTGTAGGTATTTGAGGCCAACTGATCGGTCAAGCGCATCCGGTACTTCAAAGTTGTCGAATTGATCCAGATGCGGTAAAACGCAGGTTCCTGGTAGTAGGGTTTCCAACCCGCTACATCCGGCGGGTCAAAATAGGTCATTTGCTGATTGATCACATCCCTGTATAAAATGGCAAGTGCCTTATGGCGAGAGGCCAGGTCAGCTACCTCAAATGCACTACAGCCAATTTGCTTGATGAAATTGAGTGAAAAATCGATTGGGTTTTTGATCATTGGCCCAATGTTCAATGCATCAAAAAAATGCTCACTTTGCAACAGCGCCTGTAGTGCTGGTTTGATTTCATAATTGTTTTGAATCAGAATGTCGGCCATAGGTAAAATGACATTCTGTTCCACCTCAGCGCTGATGTCGTAATAGACAAACCAACGGTACAATTTGCGGCTAATGAAACGGGCAACTTCGCTTTTGGTGAAAATAATGTCAATGGCAGTCTCGTGTTCTTTGTCAAAGCCATTGGGAATCTCCTTATTATCAAAGCGGGGGGACAACTTTTTAACTTTGGTATCATGGGAAGAAATCCGAAAAAAGGAGCCTACTTTGGTATTGACATCGATGGTATTGTAGCCCTGATCACGCCAGCCAGTAAATGCTTTTGCAAGTTCCTTAATGTCCTGCTCTGTGTAATTAGTATAATCACCAGGGCCAGCCTGTGGGCCTTTACCAATCGTGAAAAGCTCGAGGACTTCCCGGGCATAGTTTTCATTGGGTGCAGTAGCCGAGTTTTGATTGCCGTTCAAAAAGCGCAACATCAAGGGGTCTGTGTTTATTTTTTTGATCAGCTCCTTAAAATTACCCCAGGCATAAGTACGCAACAAAACCATGTGTTGGTACCAAAATTTAGCGTCCTGGTTGTCTCCAATTCCAAAATGGTTGTGCCAGAAAAGGGTGAGCTGCTCCCGGATAGAAATCCCTTCATTGAGGATGTTTTCATAAGTCCAGGTGCGCAAAGAGATATTCCTGTAATTCTGGTGCAATAGCGACCCTGTACCTGAATCGCGGCCATATGCTGCATCAATCCATGTAGAACCTACAGGTACTAAAGGATCAGCAGTATAATCGTAATTGAGAGGAGGCTTGGGCAAAGGCAAAGTCTGGAACAATTCATCCATCGTTGCTTTTAAACCCTTAGCAGCAGCAGCTTTGATCTGCGCATACTTAGCACCAAAGGTTGCCCTCCGCAAAAGATGCGCAGCTTGTTCGAATCCAAAAGGACCCTTATAAGGCGCTAGTCCTAATATGGGTGGGTTAACCGTAGTCTCGGTTTTGGGTAGTGCCTTCGTCGCATGGGGATGACCCAATAGCGTAGAAAGCGTTGCTCTTCTATCCATAGGAAGAAAATTTGGTTGTGTAATGGAAAATAACCGCGCAAGATTAGACTCCACAATTTAAGAAAAGTTTAATGATTAGAAAAAAGATTCTCTACAAAGGATTCGTTAGAAATTAAGGCGTATTTTTGAGGCAATCACAAAAGCATCCTTAATTTATGATCAAAGCCTGCATTTTCAACCTTGAAGGGGTCATCATCGATACCCAACGTATTTTTCAGGAGGCTTTGGAACGCCTGGCAAAAAAATGGGGCATTGACCCCGAAGAACAAGCACTTGAAAGTACCGTTACCTACGGGGAAACCCGCAAAAAAGCCCTGGAAGCGTTAATAAAACGCAGTGACAAAATAATCGATGAGGCACAGCGTTCGGGCATAATGGAAGCAATTGATGCAGAAATAGCCGATCACATTGCTGACATTACCCCAGATGATATCGAGGATGATGTTTTTGTTTTTATCAAAGAATTGAAAAACAAAGGCCTAAACCTGGGTATTGTATCGGCCTATCCCAATACTAGAAAAGTACTCAATCGACTTCAAATCACCCATCTCTTTCATTCCATTGTTGAAATTGAAGGCGGTGGATTTGCTTCCGTATCTTCCAGTGCATACCTATCGGTTGCCAAAGATCTGGGCATGTCAGCAGACGAAACCATTGTCTTTGAACATACCAAAGATGGTGCTGCTGCTGCTGGTGAAGCCAATTTTTTTGTAGTTGGTGTGGGTCGGGCAGATGACCTCCAAGATGAAGCGGATTTGGTGATTCCTGACTTTGACAGTGTGCGGTTTCGCAAGATCATTTCTGCCTTGGGTACGGACTAGTGCGACCAGCGGAAAATGTATTTGGTTCGAATTTTTTATGACAAAAAATAATCCTTCATGATCAAAAGTGTACTATTGGTTGGATTTACCGCACTCATGGCGGTTTCGGCCTGCAAACCTGAGAAAAAAGCACCCGCAGAGGATGTTAGCAAACTGACTGGTTTGGCCAAGAAAGGCAGTGCTGCTGCTCCCGTAGCTCCTCCCAACAATTTGGTGGTGCAAAAACTACAAACCAATTATTGGGTTTTTGAGCATTATTTGGTGCCAACAGGCCAGGATTCCTACGTTAAAAAGCGTGAAAACAAAGGAACTTGGTATCAGTTTAACGCAGATGGCACATACTATGGTGGCCATTGGGGCAAAACCTTGGACGAAGGCACCTATTTTATTCGGGAGGAAAAAAATCCGTACATGGGTAGGATCATGCAAAATGTATTCCTCGATTCTGCGATTGACGACAATCGGGATACTGAATGGCAAATTCAAGGTGTTTCGAAAGAAGGGGGGTACATGTCCTGGGTAAAAATGGTAAACAACTCAGTAAGCCAAGAGCCAGCTATGGCCAAAGCTATTCAGATGATGAACTTGCCTACACCCTACGCCTTGCAAGTCGATTCATTGGGCAATCCATTGCCTACAAACAACTGATCATTCATCAGGAAATCATCAAAAAAGGTTGTTTGGGCACGCGCTTAAACAACCTTTTTTGATTTTTTATATTTTCTTGTAATTTTTATGCCTGTTTTTGCAACCAATTGATCAGATGACTCGTCTTTCCCGTAATACAATTCAACTTGGAAAAATGACACTTCAGTCGATTTATCCAGCGAGGAAGTATAATAAAGACTAATTTTGCCAACAATAACATTGATGCTGAAAATGAAATCGAAAAGCCTACTTAAAACCGGATTGTTTAGCCTGATTGCTGTCGGAAGTTTATCTTCTTTTTTGTACCTCAATACTGTAGCAAAAGGAGAACCCACCAGCCAGACCCTAGAATTCTGCGAAGACCAGATCATGGATAAACTGGACAACCTGGAAAACAAAAAATCACTTCCCGAAGCCTTTATTTTGAAGAAACTCGTCGAAATGGGGAAAAACTTGATTCCCTAATTTTACCCGTTGTCTTTTTCCTTTTGTTTTTTCAAGCGAAAATTCGCTAATTTGTGGTTTGAATTTGAATTTCAACCCACTTGCTCATGTCGCAAAATCCTTTCCGTCTTGATGGCCGAGTCGCCATCGTTACTGGTGCCAGTAAAGGCATCGGAGCTTCCATCGCTCAAATTTTTGCTCAAAATGGGGCAAAAGTAGTGGTCAGCAGCCGCAAGCAGGATGCAGTAGATGAAATTGCCGCTGAAATTGTTGCCAATGGCGGCGAGGCATTCGGAATTGCTGCCCACGTGGGCGACAGCCAGGCACTCCAACACTTGGTCAACAGCACCATCGAGAAATATGGCCGCATCGACATCATCGTCAACAATGCCGCCACCAACCCAGTCTTTGGCCCCTTGGAGGAATCCGTGGATGCCCTGGAAAAAATCATGCAGATCAATGTAAAAGCACCGCTGGAACTGGCAAAAATGGCATTGCCCTACCTGAAGGAACACCAAAAAGGAGTAATCATCAACGTCAGCAGTGTAGAGGCTTTTATCGCAACGGAAGGCCTGGGTTGCTACAGCGTCAGCAAAGCAGCGCTCAATATGCTCACCAAATCAATGGCCAAAGAATGGGGGAAATACGGGATTCGCGCCAATGCGATCTGTCCAGGTTTGATTAAAACCAAATTCAGCGAAGCCCTTTGGTCCAATGAAGCCATGCTGAAATATTACCTCAAACAAACGCCTCTTGGCAGAATTGGCGAGCCTGAAGAGATCGCCAACCTGGCCTTGTTTTTGGCTTCGGATGCCTCGGCTTATTCTACGGGTGGTTTGTTTTTGGCGGATGGGGGGATTTTGCAGTAGGTGAGCTCAAGGTCATTTTTCCCGTAAAAAAGCAAAACAATAACATGTGGACTAAATACCTTTTGCTGTTTTCATTTTGCCTTTTCACTTATTCTTGCCAGGAAGGAGAATCGGGTAGTGCTTCAAACCAAAGAACTGAAACATTACCCAAGTCAATGCTTTTGCCACGAACCAAGAGTTACAATAGTGCCAAAATCAATCTGCAAAACCTGCGCATTGCACTACGAAAGCAATTGCAAAAAGGAAAAATAGACAGTACTCGTGCAGCCGAATTGTTTACCGAAGGACTGCTTCAGGAGATAATTCCTCATTGGTATGGCACCGCCTGGGATTTTAATGGTTACACTGATACCCCCCAAAAGGGCAAAATAGCTTGTGGTTACTTCGTTTCCACTACTCTACTCCATGCAGGTATCAATTTGGATCGATACAAGCTGGCACAACAATCCCCCATAATTGAAGCAAAAGCCTTG
>NZ_JBBAKG010000072.1:0-14380 GCF_040403615.1 Haliscomenobacter sp.
CTGAGCTAAAGCACGATTTTGCATTCAATACGCGGATTTGTGGGTAATTGACAGGTCTTAGGTGGTGAAAAAACAAAGCAGCGAAGCTGCCGGCATAAAGTTTTTTGATTGACTAATCACTTATTTTTGCCCCACTACTAAGCTGGTGTTGGCGTTAATGTTTGGTTTTAGCTCGCAAAAGCCCCCATCGCATCCCAAACCGGGTCTACAGGCAGGGGAGCAGTCAGGATGACCGTTTCATGCGATACTGGGTGCTGAAAACTCAATTTCCAGGCGTGAAGGTGGATAGAACGGTCTTTGTTGCTGCGGCGTGCGCCGTATTTTACATCCCCTTTGATGATGCAGCCCATTGCGGCCAACTGAGCCCGGATTTGGTGGTGACGGCCCGTGAGCAACTTGACTTCCAGTAAGTGGTAGCGGTCGCTACTGCCCAGGTGTCGGTATTCTAAAATGGCTTGTTGTGCGTTGGCATGCCCTTTTTCAGCACTGATGACGGAGCGGTTGGTTTGGCCATTTTTCCAGATCCAATGTTCCAGACGGCCACTGGGTTCGGCGGGCATCGCTTCTACTACTGCCAGGTACGTTTTTTGTACCTCCCGATTGCGAAATTGTTCGTTGAGGTTGGCTAGTGCTTTGGCCGTTTTGGAAACCAATACAATGCCACTGGCCGGGCGATCCAACCGATGCACCAGTTGGACAGAAGATTTGGTAAAAATTTCGGCCAATTGCAACAGGGTTTTGTCTCCTGTTTTGTCCGCCTGTACAGGAACGCCTGCTGGCTTATTGAAGGCAATCAGTTGGTTGTTTTTATACAGAACCCAGTCTCCAATGCGTTCTTGAGCATTGACTGCTTCCGGGTTTTCACTTGAGTTCTTCATAGTCGATGTAATCGTCGTCAGTAGAGTTGGTTGCTTTGCCCTGCTTCTCTGGTTCGTTCTGATATGGTTTGCGAATGTGATCTTGCGGTTTGCGCCCAGGGATGCCCGGTTGATAGGTGAATAGGCGATAAGCAATGTAGATCACGGCAAGCATGAAGATCATTTTCAGCATAGCGGTAAATTTGTGGCAAAGGTACGCGCTATTATTTGATGTAATGAGAAACTTTTTGCAGTATATCAGCATCATTTTTTTAGTTTTGCGAGTCAATTATGAAAAATAGCTTGATTCGATAGGAATCTCTGATTGACAAATTGTTGATCTCCGGTTAATCTAGTATTACTAAATTAAGAAAAATCATAACGAACGCATGGGTTCTTTTAAGCGTACAACAAACATTGTTGGTTGGCTGGTGTTCGCGGTCGCGACAGTGGTCTATTATCTTTCCGCCGAACGCACAGGTAGCTTGTGGGATTGCGGCGAATTCATTCTCGGAGCCTTCAAGCTTCAAGTTGTTCACCCGCCGGGCGCACCCTTGTTTTTGCTGATTGGCAGAATGTTTGCCTGGGTGGCCACCTTGTTTTCAAAAGAACCTGAAAGCATTGCTTTTGCGGTCAACATGATGTCGGGCTTGTGTACTGCCTTCGCAGCGATGTTTGTCTCCTGGGTAACCATTATCCTGGGCAAACTGGCGTTGAATGGCCGAGACGGAGAGCCTGGTACTGGCGATCAAATTGCATTGGCAGCCGCAGGTTTGGTAGCAGGTTTGGGTACCGCTTTTTGTACTTCCATCTGGTTTTCGGCGGTGGAAGGAGAAGTATACGCCATGTCAACCTTCTTTACGGCACTCACCTTGTGGGCAACTGTCAAATGGTACGCACTGCCCGACGATCACCAAAACGATCGCTGGTTGATTTTTGCGGTGTACATGGCTGGTCTGTCTATTGGGGTTCACTTGCTGAGTATCCTGACTTTCCCTGCCTTAGCCATGTTCTTTTATTTCAAGCGTGCCAAAAATGTCACTTTCGCCGGAACGGCACTTGCTGCTTTTGTGGGGGTTGTTTTGGTGGGTTTGGTACAGATCGTGATCATCACCGGATTGGCTCAGGTCTGGGCCAGCTTTGAAATGTTGTTTGTCAATTCTTTTGGCTTGCCGTTTCACTCCGGGATTATCCCAACTGTGTTGATCATTCTGGCCGCGATCTATTTTGCCATCCGCTATGCACACCTCAATCAAGAGTCAACGGTTCAAAATGTAGCCATAGCATTTGCGCTGATGGTTTTGGCCATGTCTACCTATGGTATGGTCATCATGCGGGCCAACTCCAATCCGCCGATCAACATGAACGCTCCCAAGGATGCATTGAGCCTGTTGCCTTACCTCAACCGGGAGCAATACGGCGATCGTCCTTTGTTGCGTGGGCCCAATTTTCATGCGCAACCTATTGATGTAAAAACCGAGAAACGCTATGGTCGGGTAGGGGATCGTTACGAGCACGTTTCCGATAAAGTAGACTACGTTTACAACGACGCTGATAAAATGTTTTTCCCCCGCATGGCTGACCCTTCACAAGGTCGCCCTGCTTTGTACGCGCAATGGATGGGACTAGATCCCAATCAACCCTTGCCGGAAGGGTGGAAGCCTACCCAAGCTCAAAACTTCGGTTTCTTCTTCAATTATCAGGTCAAATGGATGTACTGGCGCTACTTTATGTGGAACTTCGCAGGCCGTCAAAACGGTGAGCAAGGTTTGTACCCATGGGACAAGTCTGCAGGACATTGGTTTTCGGGCATTCCGTTTATCGACAACGCACGCCTGGGCGATCAAAGCAACCTTCCCGAAGTACAAAAGCACAATCCTTCCCGCAATAGTTACTACATGCTGCCCTTTATTTTTGGTCTTTTGGGGGTCGTTTACCACTTTGGCAAGCGCCGCAACGACTTTTTAGGGCTGTTGGCACTGTTTGTGATCACAGGTCTGGGTATCATCGTTTATTCGAATCAACCACCGAATGAGCCACGCGAAAGGGACTACGTATTGGCAGGCTCCTTCTTTGTGTATTGTATCTGGATGGGGATGGCCGTACTGGCCATTTACGAAATGCTGCGCGATCGCGTAAAACTGAGCGGCCCGGTCGGTGCCGGATTGTCAGGGGCTTTGGTCATGATCGCTCCACTGCTGATGTTGACCCAAAACTTTGACGACCACAGTCGCAATGGCCACTACGCTTCGCGGGATTATGCCTCCAACTTCCTACAGTCGGTTGAGAAGAATGCCGTGATCTTTACCTACGGTGACAACGATACCTACCCACTCTGGTACGCTCAGGAAGTAGAAGGGATTCGCCGCGATGTACGGGTGGTCAACCTAAGTTTGATTGCCGTGGATTGGTACATCGACTTGTTGCGCCGCAAAGTCAATGACTCTCCAGCCCTGAAGCTCACTTTGAGCAGCTCTGCTTATCAAGGTGACCGCCGCAACCAGGTGTTCTTTGTAGAGCAAGGTGCTTCTCAAGGGGAAATGAGTGCCCAACAATTCATGAAGTTTGTCAGTGAAGATCACCCACAGCAATTGAGCAATGGAGGGTCTACGGAGTCCTTCTTGCCTACCCGCAGCGTTTATTTGCCCGTTCCGCGTGAAAAAGTCATTCAGATGGGCTTGGCCAAAGCAGGCGACACCACGTTGGTAGACCGCATTCCGTTGCGCATGCCTGCCGAGCAATACATGACCAAAGACGATATCGCCATATTGGATGTGATCACTTCCAACCTCTGGGAACGCCCGATTTATTTCGCGGTTACGACCCAGGCCAGCAAGTTCTTCGGTTTGGATGATTACATGCAACTGGAAGGTCTTGCCTTGCGCATTATGCCTACTCGTACGCCAAGCGATCCAAACTATGGCCTGATTGGCAGTGGAAAGGTAGATGCAGAAAAAGTATACAACAATGTGATGAAAAAATGGCGTTGGGGTAACTTTGACAAGGAGCCAACTTTTGTGGACAACAGCTATGCACCTAGCTTGCAGAGCATGCAATTGGTGATGCGCCGCGCCGCAGGAGAATTCCTTGCTGAAGACAACAAAGCCAAGGCAATTGCCTTGACGGATGAATATTTCAAGGCTTTCCCAAATTTCAACTTCCCTTATGATTACCGCACCAATTATATGCTGGAAATCTACGTAAGGGCAGGAGCATACAAGAAGGCCAAACCGCATATGGAGATCCTGGCCAGAGAAACCCTGGCGCAGTTGAAATTCATCAGCTCGCAGGAGCCAGAAGTGATTACCTCTAGCTACGACTTGCAAAAGCGCCTGGCCGAGCAAACCATGGAGACTCTCCTGCGCGATGCTACCGAGAATAAGGACGATAAATTTGTAGCGGAACTGACCAAGCAATTTGCGCCATTCCGCCCTGCACCAACGGAGAATTCGTTGTTTCAAACAACGCCTCCTCCAGGGCAGTAATGGTTTAAGTTTTTTGTTTTTAGGCTTTTAGGTTGCATACAATTTTACACCGTTTTGTAAAATTGTGTGCAACCTAAAACCATAAAAATCCTACCCACCACTTACGGGCGGAATCAACACCACCTCATCCCTCTCTTCAATAACTTGCTCATCGCTGGCGTATTCTGTGTTCAGCGCGATGGCAAGGTTGTTCAATTGCATTAAGGCTGGATATTGAGCGTATAGGCTGCTGCGCAAATCGGCGACACGCGTTGCCGCAGGAATTTGCATTTCCAGGGTACTGCCCCCTAAAATATCTCTGGTGATGCCAAAAGCCAAAATTTTTATCTTCATTACATTTGTTTTAGTGTGCATATGTTTTCCCCAAAAGAATTGTTATTAGTCAAAATTACCTGTGGAAAACCCTAGTATTCGTCACGAAAAAGTCATAAAAACGTTAAATTAGCACATTTTTATACCGCTTTTTGGGTACTCTCGTTTGTCGCAAACCTTAGCTTTTATTTGGGTTTTCTTAACGAATGCCCCAAAATGGGCTTTGTTGTCGTAAAAAATGCCAAATAATTTTCCAAATCAAACAATCGTTTACAAAGAGTATTGAAATCTGGACTGATTTACAATGCATTGTGTAAACCAAGAAACGGGCTTACCTTTGCCTCCGGTAGTAACGAAATGAAGTCTTCAAGACACATCTAGTTGCTGGGGCATATTGCCCATCTGAACTGACTAGGTCAAAGTAATGGAATTATTTATAAAAGGTTAGTTCAGTATCACCAAAATTTTTTTGATGAATTTCCCATGGACAGTTGCTGCGGCACTGGCGAGCGGTATTGCCGTTTCACCAGTGGGTGTCAGCGCCAAAGCACACAAAACTGAGGTAAGTATTCATTCCAGTAAAACTGGACTTACCGAAACACTCGTGAAGGAACGACTCAGTAAAATGAGCCTCCCGATTGAAGTGAAAACCAATGAAGCCGTAATGTCCCGTATTCGCCAGTACATTGTGACTGGCAAAAAAGAGACAGAATTGGTCATTGGTCGTTCCAACCTGTACTTCGCCGTATTTGAGCACTATCTCAATGAATACGGACTTCCCGAAGAACTCAAGTATTTATCCGTCATCGAGTCTGGTTTACAACCACAAGTGCGTTCTGGAGTTGGCGCGTCCGGCATCTGGCAATTGATGCCAGTAGCGGCCCGTCACTACGGTTTGCAAATGGGTGGTGGCGTAGATGAAAGACTCGACTTACACCGTTCGACCGAAGCAGCAGTAAAAATGCTGAAATACCTGCATGATGAATTAGGTGATTGGACTTTGGTTTTGGCCGCTTACAACTCTGGAATCGGCACCATCAAATCGGCAGTGCGCAAAGCGGGTAGCCGCAACTACAGCCAGGTGAGCAATTTTTTGCCCCGTGAAACGCGCCGCTATGTTCCAGCCTTCATTGCTACAGCTTATGTGATGAGTTTTTACCAGCAGCATGGCTTGCAGCCAGTCATTCCTTTCTTTTACTCCGCTGATACCCGGGTGATCCGCATTTACCGCAGCTTGTCTTTTGGAGAAATTGCGCGGATTACGGGGTTGAAAACCTCCCTTATTTCTGCACTCAATCCCAGCTTTACTGGAGGGCTTGTCCCTCGCAGTGGCAAAGGCAACCTGCTGATGCTGCCCAATAGCGAAAGCTCAAAGTTGCTGCGCAATTACCTGGATAGTGGAGTGAAAAGCCCTGAAGGCACCTTTAAAACAGCCTACGTGACTTCCAAAGGAGATGATTTGCAAAAAATTGCCTCTTTATTCAGTACCTCTGTCGAGAATCTGGTGAAATGGAATGACATTCGTGACGGCAAAATCGTTATCAATCAAGAACTTGTACTTTATCTTCCCAAAACATTTTTCATCAAGAGAGCGTAAGTTCGATTGGAAAAAAGTGTAGAATGACCCCTCGTTTCTGAGTAAAGAACGAGGGGTTTTGTTTTTTGCCAAATAAATATGCCTCCATCAAAAGCCAAGCCCAAATAATTCCCGACCTTACGATCGATTTAAATAGTGCTGCAATAAGTAGCGCGATCACAACATATGCATACATATACTGGCTTCAGCCTCTTTAGAACCAGAATTTTAGGTGAAAAAATTGATACCAAGACGTTTGAGCACAGCTCGGGTATCCTCTTACCACCCATTTATCAGCTCTTTGTGGCCTCCTTTCAAATGAGCCGCGAATTGCTGGGCTATGAATACTGGGATGAATCTGAACAAAAAACTGCTGGATTCAGCCTATTCACCCATGTGGAGCATCGGGATCATTTCGTCGGTTGCGAATTTTATCCCTTGGAGGAAACCATCGAAGTGATGAGAAATGCCTACAACGAGGATGACGAAATCTGGGACGCAGGCTTGCTGACCATTGCCGATAATGGCATGAATCAATTTGTTCTCTTAGGTACTTCTCCAGAAAATAAAGACAAAATTTTTCTGGAACGCAGTGATCTAACCCCGCGCTTGATTCCGCTTGCCGACAATATTTTTGAATTCATCCGCGGTTTTGAACTCAAACCTTCCGAACAGGATTTGGGGGGCATCAAATTGCAGCAACTTTACCGGAATTGGGGCGAAGATTTTTGGCGGGTGCGCACCGAATCGAGAGAGTAACCAGGGTTGAAGCTCCCACAAAAAAAGAGCCATAACTTGTTCAATCAAGCTATGACTCTTTATCCTAAAATATATTGATTGGTCAAGGAATCCTTTCCTATTCCGCGCCAGTCAATCCATACTGCTTCAACACTTCTTCTGGTACGCCCTGCCATACGTTTGGCTGGTTGCCAATGTAGCCCAGGTCTTTAATGCCCATTTCGGTGGTATAAAATCCCGTCATGGTCAAATCGCGCATCAGGTTGAAAAAGGCAACGCCCTGCTTCATGGCTGGCTTGGCCTGCTCTGGATAAGCGATGTCATCTACAATTTGGATGCGCTCGGGGGCGCTGGCCTCCACAAATTTCTTTCCAAAACGCTTCATCGATTGGTTGTCGAGCCACATCATGCCACCTCTCAGAGGCGTTTGTTGCTGAGGCATGTCTTTGGCAATAAACTCGATGAAGGCAGGCACTCCTGCCTGTGAGGCGCTTCCTGAAGCCGCATCGGCAGGCAGAATGATGTCACACAGCACCGTTAGCGTAGCCATTTCATGGGGCGTGAAAAAAGTTTCTGCCATCAGTTTGGCGTCCCGGACTTCTTCCTCTGGAGTGCGTCCGGGGGCTGCTTTACTTTTCTTCTTTTTGGCCACTTCCACCAGGTTCTCATTTTGGGTGGTGTTGGCCGTGATTCCGGTGGAGGCCGTGGCCACCCCAACCGAAGTCAACGCAATATTTCTGAGCAAATCTCTTCTTTTCATTGGTCTTAATTTAAAACATCAACAAATCAGCAAACTAACAAATCAGGTCATCAACCCTTTATAGCTTGTTTGCTTTCACCTGCTCGATGATGTACTCAGAGGTACGCATTGAAGAGGCCAGAATCGTCCAGGTTACGTTTTTGTCGCCTTGTGTTACGAAAGGAGCTGCATCCACCACGAAAAGGTTTTTCACGTCGTGCGCTTGTTGCCATTGGTTGAGCGCAGATTTGTTGGGGTCATTGCCCATCCGCACGGTTCCCACCTCGTGGATGATTTTGCCCGGTGCTTCCAAACCATAATTGGTATCGGCGCCCGGTTTCTTGCCTTGCGGAATACCGCCCATCTCAACGATCAATTGCTCAAAGGTATCCTGCATGTGCTTGGCTTGCTTGACCTCATTGTCCGACCATTTGTAGTGGAAGCGCAGCACCGGAATGCCGTATTTGTCTACTTTGTCGGGATCGATCTCGCAGTAATTGCTTTCGAGTGGAATCGGTTCGCCGCGACCCGCCATGCCCACGTAAGCACCAAAGAAGCGACGTGCGTCATCTTTGAGGCGCGATCCGTATCCACCTGCTGGTTTTTTTGATCCATCGGCATAGGGATGCTTTCCATTCATGCCCTGCATGCCCATGCCGAAGCCATAGCCAGGCATGCCCATGCCACCACCGTACTCAATGTGGTAACCCCGGGGGAAATCAAGTTTATTGCTGTCGAGCCACCAGGGCGTATAAACGTGCATGCCACCCACGCCATCTTCATTGTAGCGCTTGCGATCCATCAGGTGTGGAATGAATCCCGAGCGACTGGCGCCAGTTGAATCATTCAGGTATTTGCCCACCACGCCACTGCTGTTGGCCAAACCTTGCGCAAAACGGGCAGATTTGGAGTTGAGCAACAAGCGCGAAGATTCGCAGGCAGAAGCGGCCAATACCACCACTTTTGCTTTTACACTGACCTCTTCACGGGTCAGGGTATCTACATAAGAAACGCCTGTAGCCAGGCCGGTTTGGGCATCGGTGAGTACTTCACGTACCATCGCGCCATTAACAAGCGTCAAATTTCCCGTTTTGAGTGCAGGAATCACCAATACCGAAGAAGAGGAAAAGTCGGCATACGCCACACAACCCCGGTTGCACTGGCGGCAGTAAAAGCACACACCACGCTCATCGTTGATCTTTTGAGTAAGGATCGACAGGCGCGAAGGAATAACCGGGATTTGCAGGTTTTTGCCCGCTTTCTTGATCATCAACTCGTGCAAGCGAGGTTTGGGTGCGGGCAAGAAATGACCATCTGGCTCATTGGGCAGGTTTTCTATGGAACCAAATACCCCGATCAGCTTGTCTACCCGATCGTAGTAAGGCTTGAGGTCGTCATAGGTAATGGGCCAATCGTCGCCAATGCCTGTCAGAGAGCCACGGCGGAAATCATCGGGGCCAAAACGGAGGGAAATGCGTCCCCAGTGATTGGTACGGCCACCCAACATGCGTGAACGAAACCAGTGAAACTCGGTTCCGGCTACCGCAGTATAGGGTTCTCCTTCGATTTGCCAGCCACCCCAGGCGGCATCAAAATCGCCGAATGCCCGGGTAGTTCCCGCTCCTCGGCGAGGCGACTCCCAAGGGTTTTTGAGTTGGGTAACGTATTTAGGATCGGCGGGATCGTAGTAACCACCTGCCTCCAGTAAACAAACTTTTGCGCCAGCTTTAGCCAGCATGTACGCAGCCATACCACCTCCAGCTCCTGAGCCGACAATGACTACGTCGTACGTTTTTGCTTCCTCTTTGATCTGAAATAGACTCATAGGTTTTGAGTTTTGGGTATTAAGTATGACGCAAAAAATTACTTCCCGATTTTTTGAGAGGGTTTTGAATAGGAAGCTCACTTTAAATGAAGCGTTCGACTTCCTATTCAAAACCCAAAATCGGGAAGTTAATTTTTCTGCGTTATTAAATCGGTAGAATTCTATAAATCACGCCCGGATCTTCTACCGTCACATAAATGTAACCATCAAGACCCATTTCTACGTTGCGGAGGCGACCAATGTTTTGCAGCAAAATTTCTTCTTTTTGCACTTTGCCATCCTTGATCACACAGCGATTGAGGTATTGGAAGCGCAGAGAGCCTACCAGCAAGTTGCCTTTCCAGGCTGGATAGCGATCGCCCTTGATGAAGGTCATGCCACTTGGCCCGATAGAAGGCACCCAGTAATGCAGCGGTTGTTCCATGCCAGCTTGTGCCGTTTTGGGCGTCAAGACAGTACCATCGTAGTTGATGCCATAAGAAATAGTCGGCCAGCCATAGTTCAAGCCTTTGTGGCTGATGTTGATTTCGTCTCCTCCGCGTGGGCCGTGTTCGTGTTCCCAGATTTCGCCCGTTTCAGGATTCAGACACATACCCTGTGGGTTGCGGTGGCCATAAGAGAAAGTAGACTGTACTTTTCCTTCTTGTCCTACAAATGGGTTGTCACTCGGAATCGAGCCATCGTCTTTGATCCGGTGAATTTTTCCGCCAAAAGTGGTCAGCAATTGTGGGTTTTCAAAATGCATGCCCCGGTCGCCAACAGAAATATACAGCAAACCATTGCGGTCAAATTCCAACCGGCTGCCGTAGTGGTGGCGGGTTTGGAAATAGGGGAGGGCTTCGAAAATTTCCTTTTGATCCACCAAGTTGGTGCCATCCAGTCGAGCGCGAACCACTGCGGTAGTAGAAAGGGTTTTGCCGCCTTCCTTCTTGGATTTGGAGAAAGACAAGTAAATCAGGTTGTTTTGCGCAAATTGTGGGTGAAGCTCTATATCCAGCAGGCCGCCCTGTCCTTCCACCAGTACTTCAGGAACGCCAGTCATCGGCTGCAAATTACCTGCGGCACTGCGGCGGTACATTTTGCCATTGCGGTCGGTAATGATCATGTCTCCGCCGGGCAAAAAGGCCAAACCCCAGGGGGAATTTAATCCGTCGGCTACTTTTTCGAGGCGGAAGTTTTTGCCTTCAGAAGTGAAGGTGGCACCATCTTTGAGTCGCTCAACTTTGGTCAGGTTGTATTTGTCCATGTTGGCAATACTCTTGACGATGTAGTCGGCCATGCTTTCTATTTCCTTTTTGTTCAAGGCTTTTGCGAAAGTAGGCATGCCATTGTCTGGCCAGCCGTTGGTGATGGTTTTGATCAGGTCAGCACGGTTATTGCCGTGCTTCCATTTACGGTCTACAAAGGTTTGTACCGTTTCACCGTGGCAGGAAGAGCAAATCTCCTTAAAAATTTGCTCAGGATTGCGCGGTTTGATGCTGGATTCCCTTGAGTGCGTGGCTTCAAAAAATGCCAAACTCAGGGCTAGCAAAACAAGTGTTGAAAAGGAAAAATATTTAGTCATCGCGGATGCTTTTGGGTGCAGCCACGAATATAAAAAAATGTGTTGGGCAAAATGGACTTGTGCTGTAAATTTCGTCGAATGACTTGGTTAAATGACCAAAGGCATTTGGCGATGGAATCGGGGGCGGTTGAGGTATTGGCAGCTTCGCTGCTTTTTTTTCACCACTTTAGGCACTTCAGACACCTGAGATTCACTAGAGTTGAATGTTATTTTTTTTCTTAGGTGAATCTTAGGTGCCTCAGGTGTCTTCGGTGGTGGAAAAAAGCAGCGAAGCTGCTAAAACATCAGGTATCTGAGGTGAAAAAATCATTCTTTAATCACTTCCTTCACCGCAAAACCGTCTTTGGACACGATCCGCAAGAAATATACCCCGGCTGCGCGATTCGACAAGTCAAAATTTTCCTTGAATTTGCTGTTGCTTTCCAGTTTGCGCTGCTCCAATTTGCGGCCAAGTTGATCGTACAATTCCAGGGTCACGCGCTCGGGTTTGGTTAAGTTGAGTTCCAGGATGGTTTTTCCATCGGTTGGGTTGGGATACAGTTTGGATGCATTGGCGAGTTCCAGATTGGGCAATCCAACAGTTCGACTTACCGAAATGGGGTCGCTGCGGAAGGAACAATTGTTGGCATCATATACCTCCACTACATACGTGCCAATGCCGATGGCCATCAAATCTTCGGTTGCGCTCAGCAAAGTATTGCCATTGAACCACCGGAAATCATAAGGTGGCGATCCACCCGCCACCGAAATGTCGATGCCTCCTACATTGCCAGATGGGGCTGGAACGATCCTGATGTTGGTAATGGCGAGGCGTTCGGGTTGTTTGATTTCTACTTCCATCGTGTCGCGGCAATTGCCTTGATCGGAAAGGGTTACCGTATATTTTCCTGCCTTTAAACCCCGAACTACATTGGTGGTTGCGCCATTGCCCCAGGCGTAATTGTAGGGAGCCTGGCCACCCCGCAACGTTAAATTGGCAGAACCAGTGGCTTCTCCAAAACAGCGAACTTCCAGCAATTGTATCGACGTTACGCTCAGGGGTTCTGAACCACCTACTGTTACCTGATCTGTAGAGGAACAACCCGTGATGGAATTGGTTACCAACAGGCTATAACTGCCTGGCCTGCTTACGGTAGCCACTGCTGCTGTTTTGCCGGATACAATCAACCCGCCATCCAACTCCATCCATTGATAGCGAATTTGAACCCCTGACGCTGATTTACTCCCATCCAGGCGAACCTGGTTGGTGGTACAGGTGATGGTTTGATCCAAACCTGCATTGGCGGTTGGCGTGGCATTAACATCCACGATGACTTCATCGGTGCTGGTACAGCCATCTTTGCTCACGCTGACCGTATATTCTGAAGGAATGATGGGCTGTACCTGAATGGATGCCGAAGTTGCCCCGGTATTCCAACGGTAAATTCCTCCTCCTGTTCCGGTAGCTACCAAATTGGCCACCTGACCCGAACAAATGATCTGATCCTGACCCGCGTTGACAATGGGTTTGGGCAACACCGAAACCAGCACATTATCGCTTGCTTCGCAGCCATTGGCACTGACCGAAACCCCGTAATTGGTCGTATTAACCGGACTAACGGTGATGCTCGAAGTCGTGGCTCCGGTACTCCAACGGAAAGGCCCGGTGCCGCTGGCCGCTAATGTGGGGCTCTCGCCCGCACAAACCGTAATGTCTATACTCGCAGTTACCGATGGCCCCGGGGTAACATTGACTGTAGTACGCCCAATCGCACTACAATTGCCATTCGTGACAGTTACAGTGTAAGGTGTCGTTGAAAAAGGTGATACTGAAATGGTTGAAGAGGTACGGCCATTGCTCCAGAGGTAGGACGCTCCTCCCGAGGCAGTAAGGACGGTTGACTGACCAGAACAAATGGACTGATTGGGAGAGATGTTTACTTGAGGTGCAGTTTCCAAATCAACATTCACTTGATCGGACGCCGAACACCCACTTTTGGTTACCGTAACGGAGAAAGTAGAGTTTTGCACCGGGCGAATCGAAATGGTTGCAGAGGTTGCCCCGTTGTTCCAGCGATAAGTGTCTCCACCTGTAGCGACAAAAACGATGTTGTCTCCTGAACACAGCTGTAAATCTGGCCCCAAATCGATGACCGGGGTTTCGCTTACAATTACATTGACTTCATCAACGCCAGAGCAGCCACCCTGGGTGATGGTCACGGTATAGGTAGAATTGACTTGAGGCCGTACACTAACGGTAGCAGAGCTTTGCCCTGTACTCCACAAGAAATTTCCCACTCCGGAAGCAGTTAAATTCAGTGTTTCGCCCCGGCAAATTTGCCGATCTGGCCCCGCATTTACGGCAACGGTGGCACAGGAACTGCGGCTTTGTGAAATCACCACTTTTTGGATCTCATTTTCGGGCCCCAGGATAAGCAGGGTATCCATGCGGTCGGCATTGGTGTTGTTGGGGTCAACTTCTACCCGAAGTATATCGTTGGCAAAGCCGCTTGACGTGGTCACCTTGAGCCAGGGGGAAGTTCCCATTTTGCGAGCGCTCCAAGACATGTTTGAAGCTACCTTAAATTCTGCAACACCTCCTTGTCCGGTCAACTCGCGTTGGGAAGGAGAAACCCTTAAACTATGTGGTGTACAGCAGTTGTTGAGCTCTGTGATCAAACTAGTTCCACCTGAAACAAATCGGTTGGTAGCCGTTACTATACTGCCATCAATCGGTTGGTATTGTGGCGATAAATCATAAGAAACATTGTTGCGGGTCAATTTTATTTTAAACGCATCGTTTGGGGCATACCCACATTTCAGCGTATCACCGGTGGCGTCTTGCGGCAAGGAAACCTGGAGTTCAGTACTATTCCAATTGGCAGTTGTGCTCAATAAATCACCGCGACTGTTTTTTGGATAAAAAAAGTTCAATTGATCATTGGGGTTCAGCCTTTGTCCATTGATGCGGGTATTGCGCAAGGAACGCAATACTAGATTGTGCCGACTGCTGGCATTGACTGCGCAGGATGCAGCCCCAATTTCTTTCAGAAAAACAGCGCCCTTGGTGTAATCGCTGCAATTGACACTGAGTGTATATGCCCCATTGGAACCACTGATTGCCTGATCCACAATTAGGTAGTACACTCCGGGATTGAGCATCAAAGTATCGGATCGAATCAGTGCGCCGAGATCATTGGTTTCGGCAAAGGCCAGGCAATTTTTTCCACAAAGGAAGTCGTATAAAAATACGCCCAACCCTGCTTGCCCCTGTAAACTGATGCTGACTTTGCAGGGTTTGGTCA
>NZ_JBBAKG010000072.1:14480-32600 GCF_040403615.1 Haliscomenobacter sp.
AACACATAGAAGTAGCCTTTTTGCGAAAAAGTCTCTCCGTCGCGTCCGACGCATCGAAAGCGGCCGCTATTGCTGCTGATTCCATCCTGGGAGCATCGGTAGATGAATGCTCTTGCCCCATTGGTTGCACTAAGATTTATGCTGAATGGATTGGCTTCGTCATTGTAAAAAATGTAACTGTGGCCAAACAAAGAGTCAAGGGCTTGATTGGTAAACGTTGCGGTGACACAAGAGTCTTGCCAGGAAAGGTTGGGGGCAAAGTCGGTTGGACTTATGTTGCCAGAAAAACGATCGCCCCGGTAAATCATGGTGCCTCCCAAATCGCAAACCGAAACACAAGCACCCAATTCTGCAGCCGTGTACAAGTCACATCGGGCTTGCGTTTCGTTTCGGTAGCTGCGGCCATCGCTCAGGCATACCGGATTTCGGGTAGCATCGCTGCAAACGGTCTCTTTGGCAAACATGCAAATGTTGTCGACCAATATGTTGTTGCCCGTATTGGCGTAAAAGTTCAGCGCGCCCAATTGCTTTAGATCTGTGGGTGTGCCTTGGCTAAAGCGCCAGAAACTGATCATTTGGTTGTTGATCCACAATTCGGCTCTATCCTTGTCCAAATCGATGATCTGCATGATTTTGTTCCAGTCTCCGTTTTTGTAATAAAAAGAACCGATCACCCGGTTGGCCACCACCAGTTTTCCGAGGCTATTGTCCTGAAACTCGACCTGGAAAGCCCAATTCGGATTGGCTCCGCCTGCATCAGTATGCTGAATATTGAAATACCCGCTGGCTCCTTTGGCGACCAATAAATTAAAAGACAAACGATAGCGTCCGGTGGTGCGGTTTCCCAACGGAAGCAACACATCAGGTGCAGAAGTAGCGGTACGCTGGATGCGCAGAACCTTCCCAACTCTATCGGTTGAGGCTTCGATACTGGCATCATTGGATCCTGCATCCCATACTTTCCAGCGGGGACTTTGGGTAACGAGGTTGCCATTGTTGTAGCCGTCAAAATTTTCACACAACACATTCGCTCCCAATGGCGAATCGCCCCCTTCTACACAACTGCATCCACAGGAAATGGACAAATCAAAGCG
This sequence comes from Haliscomenobacter sp., assembly GCF_040403615.1. Classification (NCBI taxonomy): domain Bacteria; kingdom Pseudomonadati; phylum Bacteroidota; class Saprospiria; order Saprospirales; family Haliscomenobacteraceae; genus Haliscomenobacter; species Haliscomenobacter sp. The sequence goes on from NZ_JBBAKG010000072.1 coordinate 15,575, forward strand.
GGCATTGACCCCGGCTTGTCCATCTACGACCAAAAAGTAGGTACCTGGTTCTAAAAAAACACTAAAACTTTCTTCGGAATCGTTAAGGTTGTTGTTGGTACTGGAGGCCATACAAAAGGCACACTCGGGCTGACTCGTGGTAGCAAGTGGATAGGTAAGGCAGCTTTTGAGCAAAAACATATCCAAATTTCGCCCCGCATCGAGTATATTCAAACTGGCCAACAGATTACTCGGTTCGGTAATCGTAATGCGGTATACTTTATCATTGCCCCCATAGGCATTTTGGGTTGCTACGCAGGAAGAAAAATCTTTGGAAGTAAAGGTGTTTTTGCCACCGATTCCACCCGTATTTTGATTGGTCAAAGATTGTCCGCAGGCTATCGGAATTGCGTCGGCACAGGCAGAAACACCTGGATTACAGGCACCGGCAAAGGCTTCCTCGCCTTCCACATAGCCATCATAGGCAGGTAAGCCACAAGCATTGGCCGGTATATAGGGCAGGATGCCCCCCAAGCAATAGGTACCTTGCCCGGTAGTTGGGCAATTTCCGCCAGTAAAAACGGGCGCTTTTTGATAGCAAATTTTATCAATATAATACTCAAAGCCTTCGTTGGCATAAAAGTCAACTGCACCGAGTTTGCGGTCTACAATTTTTTGATCCCCCCGGTTGTCGTTGTCCAGGTCAACTACGCCGTAACTGAATTTCCAGCGCGCAACCAGGCGGTTGTTGAGGAAAAACTGCACACTGTCCCGGTCTAGGTTGATGACTTGAGTCACTTTAAGCCAACAATCGGGTTTGAAGGAAGCAACTCTGAAGGTACCTTCGGCACCGACCCGCACCTGTACTGACCCGTCTGGCGTAAAAAAGACCTGATAAGCCCAGTTGGGTTGCCCCCGCATCAAGCGTTTGAAATCGTGTTGGATGTTGAAATAGCCGGTTTTGCCAGCAGGGACGTACATTTTCCAGGATAAGCGATGTACTCCGCTCGAAACATCAAACAAATCCTTGACCACATCCGGGGTTGCTCCAATGGCATCAGGCTTCATGTGCAAAGAGCGACTCCCCTCATAGTGCTTGGAGAACACCAAATTGGCGGGTACGTAATCTTCTGCGGTAATTGAAGTACCAGGCCAGGTCCACCATTTTTGAAAGCAGCGCTTACTCAGGGTATCGCAGTTGATGCTGACGAAGTTTTCACAATTTTCTTCACCCAGGCAAGTGCCACCCAGGTTTTCCCCAATGCAACAAGTGTTTTGGGCTTGAATGGAAGCAATAGTAAGCAAAGCAAGGCTCAGGAAGGAAAGTAACAGTTTTCTCATGCGTCGAAGGATAATGTTCATGCTAGGAATGGCAATAGCCAATCTATTGTTTTGACTTTAAAAAATAAGGTTTGTCACAGGTTTAAAAGCCTGTTTTCGACGTGGAATATGCATTGCCAGTGAGATCTGACTCATTGATAGGTAAAAACAGTTGCAATATACGGCAATGAGGTCAAAAAAACCAGAAAAGATAATTTCAAAAATAAAATACAAAAAAAAGTTTCAAAAAATTTGATATTTAAAACTATTTATGTATTTTTGAACTGTGAAGATAAAATTCAATTGAAAATCAATCATTTGAGCATGGAAATCGCAGTTTTTACCAGCAAAAAAGGAACAAAAGTGGTTACAGCAATGGACCTTCATCAGCTGCTTGAACTGAGTAATCACCATTATGGCGTAAATATTCGCCGCTGGTTGAAGGATGTTTACCAATTTCAGGATGGCATTCGCCGCCCCGTGGTGATGAAGGATTACGCCTTGCGCAAGCAAAAAGAAACGGTACTGGTGGAGGACTATTACCTCTCCATCGAATTGGCCAAGCTGATTGCCTTGCAATCAAAAAGTAAGGTCAAGCTCAAACTTGCGCGCTATTTGCAAGAAATTGAGAATACCGAAGGCAGCCAAACTCCCCTTGACAAGGAAGAAGTAATGAACATGATTGAATTGGTCAAGGCCATGAGCATGCGCACCTGTCAGGAAGCTGCTGAACAGCATCACCTGGAGGTTTATTCCAGTCGCAACGGAAATTCAACGGGCAATTGGTGGCATTACCGCTCCAGCCTGGTTGGGTATACGGCTGAAGATTTGAGGGGGCGCCTCGAGAACAAAGGCATCAGCAGCAAAGGAAAAAGCCAACGCCAAATGTTGCAATACCTTGATCCTGCTGAAACGATCAGAACAGCAATCATTGACCATTTTATGGCTTTGGGTAAAACGGCTGCATTTGCCCGGGCAATGGGCGATTTAGCCAAGAATTTGGCGGGCCAATTGGAGTTGGAAGTATTTGACGATCGATTGGCTGGAAATATGTTTGCACCCGAAATCAACAAAGCGTTGGTGCAACAAGTCAAGACGCTACAAAGAGAAAGAGCTTGATTTGCTCAACTGGAGACACTGCTGCACAATTTGCATTTTGTTGATGAACTTTTTCTCGACTCTAAAGTTGAATTCGGAGTTTTTCCATAACAAGCACATTGTAGCAGCAGAGACTCCTTCCTAATTGGTCTCTGCTTTTTTTTGCCCTTTTGGTTCGAATTGCTCTAAAATCAATAAGAACAAGAGACGCTTAAGGGCGACAAAAAAATAAGTGTTCATTTTTGCCCCACTACTTATGTAGTGGCCCGTTTGGCGCGTTTTCTGGTGTGTACAACCTGATTGTTGAGCGATTCCAACACAAATTCCCACAAAGTTTCGTACAGGATGATTTCAATCTCTGCTCGAGGATAATTTCCGGATTGGGTTTCCAGCCTTTTTTGCAACTTATTGGTTTTGCGAATGACGGCTTCCCGGTGAAAGTTGCAAGTGGGGATGGTAATGAGCATTTTTATGAAACAGTTGCTTCGAAACGTTTCATCTTGCCGAAGATAACGAGAGCAGTATCGGTCAATGTTTTCAATATCCAAAAGACTCTGGTTGTAGATTTTATTTTTGAGCTTGAATAGAATTTTAATGATCAAAATAGGAATGTTCATTCCTTGCTTGTCTCTAGAAAGAATGGGAGTATCATTTAAAAATTTGTTCAGGCGGAATTTGGACAGGGAGGTATCATCTTCCGGAGTAATAATTTCCCCTTTCTCGTTGAGGTAGTGCAGATAAGCCTCGTTGATTTTCCAGGTTTCTGCGCCACCGGAAGACAAAAATTGGAACCTTCGATTCGAAATGGTTTCTCTAAAGATTTCAAAAGCAAGCTGATACTGTTTGGTATTCATACACAGCAAGAAATAAAACTCCTGATGTTTGAACCAGTTGTAACTTCCTGGTTCCAGGTATTTCAAGCATTTAATTGCCGCAGCTTGTCCATCTTTAAAATTCAATAACTGCGTATAAGCAACCAATTGGTGATGGTAAGCAATTTGCAAAGGAACGGAGGCGTGATAAGGTTTCTTTTCGAATAACTCTACCGCTTCATTGCATGCCTCAATCATTCCCTTCCAATCGTTTTTACTGAAAAAAATGACCAGTCGGATCAACATCCCGCACAATTGCAAGCGGTAACTGGTATTCTTCTTTAAAATATTTTCAATCCGGCTGTAAAACTCCACCGCTTTGGAATGGGTCTCTTTTAGTATGGTTTGACTGTTGACGTAGCGCAGCACCAGCTCCATGTACAATTCATCCACCAAATTCTCTTCAATCCAGATTTCTTCATACTGTTTGAAAAGTGCGTTGTACTGCTCGTATTTTTTTATGTTTCCTTCTTTGGTAGCGTAGAGCAGGCGCATATTTCGCGCAATGTCGACTACCAGGTCGGTGAAGTCGTATTTTTCAGTTTTCTTCAAAAGTTTATTGCACAATTCAATCCCGATGTGATTGGCATTTTTTGCCAATAATATTTTGGCCGCCGCCCAGTATTTGTTGCATTCATGATAGGCCCGGTGTCGCTCGTTGTAATCGGATTGGGGCATATCGAAAAAAAACACGGCGTTGAGCAAACTGCGCTTTAATTTGCGCTTGAGGCGTTGGTAGGCTTGGTCACCTGGTTCTGAATGGAGTACTTTTTTGGCTGCTTCATGATCGTTGGTAAACTCCTTGCTCAAAATGCCATAAAAAAGACTATTCAACGGAGAATGGTCATTGCGATTTTCCTGCACCAACTCAACTTCCTTGATCTTGGTGTTGTGTACCATTTCAGCCAATTCGTACAGCGCTTTCATGTATTACAGTATTTTTGAGCTAAAATGACTGGTCATTCGTTTACCATAAAAGTACATCTTAGCCTTTTTGGGTAAAAAAGTGCTTCAATTTTTTTTGTGATTCCTGATTCATCGTCAAACCTTCAATGGTCTGACATTAATGGCTAGAGGTAGGGATATTCAATTAAAATTTTGACTAAGTTACTAATTTTGTCAAAATTAACAAATACAATTTTTTTTAGATGAAAGTTTTGATCATTGAAGATGAATTACCTGCCGCTCGCCGGATCGAGCAATTGATTCGACAGCATCGACCACAGGTGGAGATTTTAGCCGTGATTGATTCGATTTCAGAGGCGATCAAGTGGTTTGCTCAAAATGAAGCACCAGAGTTGATCTTGATGGACATCCATTTGGCCGACGGACTTAGTTTTGATATTTTTCAATCGATCCAGATTCAATCCATGGTGATTTTCACTACTGCCTATGATCAGTACGCCATCCGTGCCTTCAAGGTGAACAGCATCGATTACTTATTGAAACCCATTGAAACGCTTGAATTGAAAAACGCCCTGGACAAATACGACCAGATGCGGGACAAAATGCAGAAATTTGACTATTCGGTATTAAATGATTTGGTAGACAACATAAAAAACCGTAATTTTAGGGGTCGATTTTTAGTAAAATTCGGCAATTCATTTTCCTACATTCAAGCTCAGGATATCCGCTATTGTTTTGCCGAGGATAGCCTGGTTTTCGCAAGGCTCGTTGACGGCAAAAAGTATTCACTTGATCATACCTTAGAGCAGCTTGAGCAACTGCTGAATCCTAATCACTTCTTTAGAATCAATCGTAAAATCTTGCTGCACATTGATGCGGTGGAAAAGATCCATCCGTATTTCAATAACCGGCTCAAACTGGAATTGCAACCTGGCCCAGGGTTCGATATTGTGGTAAGCCGGGAGCGGGTGCAGGATTTTAAAAACTGGATTGATCAATAAAACACATTCCCATTTAATAACACTGTAAATATTTTAACTCATGAAAGACCACCTACAAGTACATTCAAAGCCTGCTTTAGATGTTGTGTTGGCGTTTGTAGGCTTTATTGCCTGCATTGCCTATGCTTTATTCTTGGTTTAAGCAGCAGAAGTGTTTGGGGCTACTTTTTCTGGTTTTTTGTAGCCCCGAACCTTTCCTGTTTATTGTCAATTGCTGAGCAAAACCTTGCTTTCCCTCTCCAATTTTTTAACCCGCTCGCCTAATTCTTTTTTTAGATGATCCATTTGGCCAAGCTTTAATCTCAGGTTTAGTTTTGCAGTGTCCAAATGTGCACGCATGGAGTCCATGCGCATCCGCATATTGTCAAAATTGAAAAACCTGGCATTAGGCGCCATAAAGCGCGAAACCTCCGTAGAATCACCTCCATTGATGATGATCGAGCGATCAAAACCCTCCGGGAAGCCTTCATTTTTCCACTCGAAATTAAAACCTGGATAGCCCCACATTTTTTGGCCGGGTGAGAAATTTGGCATTTCGATCATGACCTGGTCACCCTCTTTGTTGTAGTAGTAAAATCCACCTGGAGGAGGTGGTGGAGTAGGTACATTGAATTTGGGGTTTCCAGGTGCTGGCGGCGATGGTGGCGCAGGAAATGCGCCAGGAGCAGGTACTCCTGGTGCGTTTGGAGCAACCATTGGAAATGGAGTAGGCATGGATGGTGGCGGTGGTGGTGGCGGCACCGATTCGATGATTTCGGTGATCGTTTGTTCATAATTGCTGTACTCGGAAGCAGGTACGGTTTTGCCATCGATGATCAATTCCTGAATTTTTTGATCCAAAACCTTGGCTTCGATTCTTTTGCCATTTCGAGTGGTGCGGATGCTGATTTTGCCTTCAGGAAGGGTATCCAAAGGCACAATTGGCATGGCCTTGGAGGATGAAGTCCCGATCGAAATCTCCGCCTTATCCCTAATCGGAGCGGGTACTTTGCGCTCGGCTTTTACATTGATACCGATCAGCGTAAAAGCCAGCAAGGCAGTAACCATAATTTTTTCACTCATGTCGGATGTATTTACTGGTTGATGTAAAATGCGTTGGATGCGGGTGAGCAAAAGTTTCTTTTTGCTCATTGCTGCCATGGCCATTTTAGGTATAACACCCCGATTCCTTTCTTTGATGCAGACGAGTGCCTTGGCGTATTCCAGGTTATTTTGGCAGATCTTGACCGCTATATCGTCGCAGCAATGCTCGCGTTCGATGCGAATGCAATTGGAAATCCACCATACCGCAGGATTGAAATAAAACAGCGCTTCAATCAGGGTTTGCAAGATGTTGAATAAATAATCACGCCGATAAACATGGGCCAATTCATGCGCTAAAATGGCTTCAATTTGCTCGATACTCAAACCCGCCAATAAACCAACGGGTAACAAAATCAATGGCTTGAAATGGCCAATTAACAGAGGGGAATCTACGCGCATCGACTCCAACAACAATACCTGGCGACTGATGCCCAGTTTTTGAGCCAATTCCTGCAAAACTTCCTCCCATTCTGTAGCTACTGGCGAAGTACCCTGATAACGAAGCTGCCTGAGGTATGCCAAGCCTCCGAGCATGCGAAGTATAAAAAAGCTCAGGCCACAAAACCATACCGTAACGATTAGGGGCAGGTGTTGGTTGAAATAGGCGGTAAAGCGCGATTGCCACTCTTGCCAAAAATTGCCGCTGCTCGCAGCGCTGTGGGATTGCCATATTTCCTGGAAATTTGCAGGAAACGTCGCCTCCGTACTCATTTGTTGGAGGGCAATTTGGTAGTACCAATAAAAAGTTACACTCCCTGATAGCAACACCAGCAATAGTGCCAAAGCCGCGCTGTTGTAACGCCACCGTGCCAATTGACGCGGAATACCAATCAATATTACGGACAAGATAAGGGCGAGCACAAAGGCTTGCCAAAGGGAATGTACTACCGTCCAACCCGTGGCGTAAACCAATGCATCTGTGTAGGTGGTGTGCATATGATAATGAGTTTAGAGTTGAAAAGTTTGGAGTTAAAGAGGTTTGCTAAATAGGGAATGGGGCACCAATCATTCAATTTTTCAACCCTGAGTTTTTTAATTTTTCAACTTTTTCAATTAAGTCCTTGACCTCCTGAAGTTCTTCTGACGAGGCATCATGCCCCCCCAAGACGTGCATGACCATTTGCATGGCCGAACCTTGAAAGGCACTATCAGCCAGGCGTTGTAGCAAATTGCGTTGTACATCTGCTTGGGCAAACGCTGCTGAGAATACATGGGTACGGGCATCGGTGTTGCGAGCCACGAGCCCTTTCTCAAACATGATTTGCAGCAACTTCAACGATGTGGTGTAGCCCACTTCTTTCCCATCTGTACGCTGCTCGTTGAGTTGGTCATTGACTTCCCGCACGGTAGAGGGGCCGCGCGCCCATAGTACGGTAAGGATCTCCAATTCTGACTCGGTAGGTTGTGGTATTTCTCCTTGATTCATGGCAATTTTTGATTACGAAGAATTTCGTAGACAAATATATACGAAGAGCTTCGTATTTGCAAATTTTAATACGAAAAAATTCGTAGATAATAAAAAGACAGGGATGGGAGGGCAAAGGTTGCAGCTTTATCCAAATGGTGAGAATAGAAGTAAAGGGTCAATCTCAATACTCCGACCAGCGCTTCAAGCTTACGGTCAACTCCTGTTTGGCAGTTGAAAGAACAAATGCTGCGTCAGCCCACTTTGGTTGTCGCCATTTCACCTGCACGTTGTTTGAAAACCCATAAGGTTCGGTTGGAATGCCCATGGCATTTTTGTCCATCTTTCCATTGTTGTTCAGGTCGTGGTATACGGCTACTGCGTATTGGCCGAAGGGGAGATTTTCGCAAGTTAGCTTTGGCAGCGTTCCCGGAGCAAGGGAAGTCATCGCACCGCAAAAATTTTGCTTTTCACTGGGGAAAGTTTTTTCATTGTTGTACACGGCCATGCGGATGCTGCCTTGGTATGCTTGTACATTCGTTACTTTGACGGTCAAGGCGCCCATTTGATTTTCATAAAATAGGGGCAATAGGATTAGAATTAAAAAAGCCATCTTCCTGCTTGTTGGTACTTTAGTGTTAGTAAAGATTCAACACCAAAAAGAGCAAAATGGTTTTTCATTGTTCCTTAGGCTGCGGTGATGATTGCTTCCTGGATCAGTGGAATACTCACAATAAATTCTTTTCCGGTATCTTCAATAATCACAGGCTGATCAGAGAAATATTCATAACGACTTTTGATGTTGGACAGTCCTGTTTTGGTGCCGGGTTCCGGATTCGAGCGCAACTGGAGGGTATTTCTAATGACCAATCGCTTTCCTTCTTCTACTTTGAGTGAAATGCTGAGTGGCTTTTCCTTGGAGATAATGTTGTGCTTAATGGCATTTTCAAACAGGAGTTGCAGCGAAAGGGGCACAATCAAGTGATTGCGCTCAGACTTGGGCACCTCGATGTTTAGGCGCAGGTTGTCACAAAAGCGTTCTTTGTGCAAAAAGATAAATGATTCCAAAAACTCCATTTCTTCCCAAAGGGGAATCAGGCGTCGCTCTTGAATTTCGAGAATGTAACGGTACACTTTGGCCAACTTTTGTACAAACTCTACTGCTTTTTCAGGGTCTTCCGGGATGATGTACACCAATGTATTCAGGCTATTGAACAAAAAGTGCGGATTGACCTGACTTTTGAGACCGTCTAACTGCGCTTGCACAAATTCCCGCTTGAGTCGTTCGGCTTCATTGAGGGAGTTCTTCCAGCCGTGGTACATGTAGATGCTCTCGTAGATGGACCAAAAGAGCATAATCAAAAATATCGATATGAGGTTGGTGGTAAACTCGGAAGGTTCCGGATGATCAACGTAATGTAGCGCAAACTGATGTATATAATCAAGTAGGAAATTGAGTATCAGGTAGCTAGGAGCAATCATCAGGATCGACAAGCCAATTCTTCTACCAATCTGATTGGGATGTGGATAGGTGATGCGTTTGCGGATGATGACTGTACGCACCATAAGCCAATAGCTGATGGTGTATAAGCTAGACATGATCCACATGGGTACAAAATTGGAAATACTGGTATAGGCAAAGTTTTCAAACAACAAAAAAGGGATGAACGATCCAAGGATCGGCACAGCAATGGCGATGGCCAATCGGTCATCGAACCCGATTATCTCGCGATTGCTTGGTCTTCCCTCTTTTTTTGGAATCATGGTTTTTTAATACTTAGGTTAGGCTGGTAGAGGCGCGATCCCGCCTCTACCAGCCTACAAATTTAATTAAAATTGAACGCGGTACATAATGTCGGGGAAAAACCCGGATTGGTACACATCGTTGATGTTGTTGGTGCGCGTATTGAAACGACGGCTAAAGATGTTTTGTTTACCCGTCACGTTTTGAAAATCCATAAAGAATTGCTGCGACAAGTTCCGTTTCTTGCTGTTGACGCGGTAACCAAACTTGACATCCCAGCGCAGGTAAGGGTCATACCGTTTGCTGAAAGCCTGTTCGGTATACAGTACTTCTTCTCCTACTATACGCGACACATCCAGGTTGATCGGGGTGTAATTGCGGCCACCTGCGGTGGTAAACTTGGTATCGAAAGTGAACGCATTTTTGCCACCCTTCCCAAATTTGAACTCTTTTCCAGCCAGTACATTCAGAATATACCCATTGTTGAAGGCGGTATTGCGTTCCACGCCATCGCTGCCTTTGTATTGGGAGTCAAACAAGGAACCCGTAACGAGGGTGTAATAACCTTTGCTGAAGAATTTCTCTACCGTGATTTCTACACCGCAATTGCGACCAGTTCCTTCATTGACCAATGAGGTTGCCTCAGGGAACACAAAATCTGCACCAGCGTTCAACAGAGAAAAACTACTGGCTTGCATTTCAACAGGAATTTTGTCCAGTGCCTGGTAGTATACTTCGGTTTTTAAGCGCCAGTCGGTGCCAAATTTTTGATCGTAAGCCAACACAAAATGGTTGGCGCGGGTAAATCCAAGATCCTGATTGGTAGGTTTGAATACGCCAGGGCTAACCTCTTCCCGAAAGAAAAACACTGGAAGGGGCTGCATTTGATTGTGCAAGCCATAGCCAAGCGTCAACGTGCGCGTTGGAGTCAGTTGCCAGATCAAGGCTGCTCTTGGTTCGGCGGCGGCTGTGCTGTTGATGCCCAAGAGCTGGGCGTGCAGGCCCATATTCAGGGTCAATTTTTTATTGATCTTATACAAACCCTGCGCAAAAGCTTGCCAGAGGCCAATTTCGCCGTCAAAATCCCGCACGGTTTTCCAGGTGGGGGTATCTTCCTGATCCAATACGCGGGTATCTACATCGTACACTTGTGCCAAAATTCCGGTGCGCAGCGTAAAGCGGGCGTTGAATTTTTGGTTGTAATAAGAGGACAACGACCAAGTATCGGTGCGATCGTTTACATCCACGATGTGACGCCGTTCGGGGTTTTCGTCATTGGGCAGTTGGTATTCATTGTACAAGTTGCGGGAAGTAGACCAGGATGCCATGGTGCGCAAATACGCATTTTTGCCCAGCACCAGGTTGTGGCGCAGGCCCAAAATGCCCAATCGGGATTTTACATAAGAATCCTTGCCTGTTTCAGCAAACAGATCTTCATCGTTCAAATCCTTGCCCAAAAAATCGATGTTGCTGCTGGCACCGATGCCAAAAATGGAAAGCTTGCCCGCCTTGGTAGTGGGCAAATCAACTTTGAAAGAAACGTCGCGGTAATTGGGGATGGCGGCAGTCCCCACCGGAATGCCCACCACATCGGCCAATTGCACAAAAGAGTTGCGTACACTCACGACGTACGAAGAGTTGTGCTTTTTGCTCAGGGGCCCTTCGGCCATCGCTTCCAGCCCACTGAAAGCCGCCAATTGAAAGGTGTATTCAGCTTTGTCGGTATTGCCACTCCGAAAGCCCAGGTCGAATACGCCCGACATAGCGTTGCCATACTCGGCGGGAAATGCGGAAGTGAAAAAATCGGAGCTCCGCAGCAAGTTGGGGTTGATGGCACTCACCGGGCCACCCGTAGTGCCCAGCGTTGAGAAGTGGTTGGGATTGGGAATGGGTACACCTTCCAATCGCCACAAAAGTCCGGTTGGCGAGTTGCCGCGAATCACGATGTCGTTGCGAGAATCGTTGGCGGCAGCTACTCCGGCAAAACTGCCCGCCAGGCGTGCTACGTCGTTGCGGCCACCCGAAAAGCGGTTGACTTCTTCGACGTTGAACGAGCGCGCACTGACGCTGGCCATGTCGTTGTTGGCCTTGTCCTTGCTCACTGCAGCCGAAATGACCACTTCATCCATTTTGACTACGGCTTCTTCCAGGCGCAAGTCCAAGATCACTTCTTTTCCGGCATTGACCAATACATTGGGAATGGTGATGGTGTTGTAGCCGAGGTAACTGATGCGAAAAGCTTGCCGCCCCAGGGGTACATCTTCCAAAGCGAATTTGCCATCCAGGTCGGTCACTGCTCCTTTGGTAGGCGTAACATTGAGCAACTCGATGGTTACGCCCACCAGGGCTTGTTCAGATTGTTTGTCCAACACCGTTCCTTTGACGGTTTGGCTGTTTTGTCCAAAAAGGTGTAGGCTCAGCATGCTGAGCAAAAAAAGAACAGTCAGGTGTTTAAGATTCTTCATAATGAGTCAGGTTTGTAACGCAGAAAAATTAGCTTCCCGATTTTGGGTTTTGAATAGGAAGTCGAATGGTTCATTTCAAGTGAGCTTCCTATTCAAAAGCCTCTCAAAAAATCGGGAAGTAATTTTTTGCGTCATACTTTGGAGTATGGTGTGTCGGTTAAAATTTAGTTTGTCGGATACATAAGTAGACCAGCCCATCGGCAGCTCAATGGCCGTCTATGGTGCAAAAATGAACAATGCTTGGGCACAAAACCAGCGTTTTATGCCCAAGTGTATTTTGGAAAGGGTGAATTGTGGATTGAGAAGGGTGAATTGTAAGTGCTTATTTTGCGGATTAAGCGTTGAAATAGCCGTCCAGGTTCTTGCGTTCTCCGGATTTGAGGTCGATGACTTCAAATTTGCGGGCACTGTTGAACGAACCCATATCAGAATCGCTGTTGATCAAGATTGCGCCAACCAAAATGACATAGCGGCAATTGTATTTGGTGCTGGCCACCAGCTCTTCAATGCGTTGATCGATGGCTTCATAAATGACTTCGGTGGCTTCCTGAATAGGGATGGCCGCACTAAGGATGCGGTCTTTTTCCCGGAGCAAAATTTGCTCAAGGGTATTCATTTGATAATCAAGTTCAGTGACCCGCCCCGCTACGATTTGATTGGCCAGTAGTTTGTTCAATGCGCCTTTGGCCGCTCCGCAGCAGCCCGAGTTTTTGCTCTGCCCTAAGCGGTGAATTTCGCCGATTGCTCCAGTTTTTGATACCCCAATGTGTGGCCCATAATACACAAATACAGCGCCATCATCTGGTACATGACTGGCAAATGCGCCCATGCCGGTTAGCCCAGTAAAGGGAAACCCATCCAATCCGCCCATTTTGAAAGGGCCCAAAAATTCGTGTGCCCGGGCAGGGTACTGAATGCTGTTGACATCATCGCTGCAAATGCTGTCGGCCAACATGATTTGGTTGGGTTCCAAATCCAGCGTTTCTTCCACATAATCAATCAAGCGGTTGACGCTGTCGATCGTGGTAATGGCATTGGGATAATACTGGCGAATAATGGCAAGTCTTTCACGTTTTTTCATAATTGACGGTTATTTTAGGCAACCTTGTACTGGCCTAAAGATAGTATACCTGTTTTTACGCCAGCCCAAAAGCAGGTCTTATTTCAATCCGATCACTATTTTTTGATGGTACAATTGTTGTTTTTCGGTCTTGATATACAGAAAATATACGCCTTTGGGGAAGCCTGATACCCGAATGGAGATTGGAGCTTGTGTTCCTTCGCTCCTTTGCCGGAGAACCAACTGCCCAAAGCTATTGTATAAAAAAAGCTCGGCGGATGCACCAGCACCGGGTTCAGGAAACTGGATATTGATTTGTTCCTGAGCGGGATTGGGAAATACCTGGATGCTTTTCATTTTTTTCAGGTCTTCAACTGAGGTCACCGTAGTGCTGGAATAACGTTTGAAAAAAGCCCAGATCAGCTGACTCGCATTGAGGTCTTGATTGGTATTTCCAAAGGGTAAATTGGTTGGCGCGCCTGGCCAGGTGTGGCCACCATTGGTGATTTTGTAAAAAATGACTTCACTCTTGTTGGTCCCATTTCTATAGAAATATTGCTCAACCGTAGAACCGTCATTGGCGTTGATATTGGGGATGGGAGTAATGATGGGAGTCTTGGTACATTTGTTTCGATCTACCCACCATTTGATGGTTGTTTCTACCGGAGAGATTCCAAAAGTGCCGTTGTAATTGACCAGGGGATCGGTGGTGCCGTGGAAATGGATCACTGGCAATCCTGTAGGTAGCGGGCAATTGTTTTGTAGGTTGGTACTCATGTTGCCCGAAACTACACCTATCGCGTTAAGCGGAATGGCACAAGCCAGTCGGTACGACATAAACCCACCCATCGACATACCTGTAGCAAATAAGCTATTGTTGATGGAATAGTCTTTTTTGAGAGAATCAACCAGGTGGCTTAAAAAGTTAACATCCTTGTCTCCTGCGAAGCTCCAGGAGCCTCCAACAGCATTGGGATACACTACAATAAAATTTGCAGTATCCGCTATTTTATCAAACTGAGAATAAGCTTGTTGTTGGGCTGCATTGGAATTGAGGCCGTGCAAGTTTAAAATCAACGGGTAGCGGGTACTAGATTTGTAATTTTTGGGCAAGTGTACAATGTAGTTGCGGTATTCGCCTTGGTCAAAAATGGAATCTTTTTGGCCAAAAAGGGCTGCGCAATGCAGCCAGGTCATCAAAAAGATTAGGGTAAATTGTAGGGTCTTCATGCCAGCTTGGTTTGGGAATGAGCAATAGCACTTGGACTAAGTTTGGAGCTGATGGTTTAATTAGATTGTTGTGACGGGGCGGTTAAGATCAAATGATTTGATAAGCCACAAACAACTAATACCTTGAACTCACTTCTTCCCTTCATTCTCCCGCTCATACCGAACCCGTTCCAGAATGGAATTTCCAAAAATGCACAGCCCTGAGTTAAAGACGCAAAGAGATACGGTGCCAGCGGGCACCCACTGCATCCAAGATGCGCCAGAGGCTTTGAGTATGGCAGATTCGGCTACGAGGCAGACGCCAAATCCGAGGATGACCAGACCCAGCGGAGCCTGGATCATCCAATTGCGGTAGTGTTTGTTGTTGTTCATTGCTATTTATAGAGAAACATCATTAGACATAATGTTTATTAAATTGCCCGCATTTTATTCCCTTTCGCATCATGGGTTACCTCCGCTAGTCCCAGTGCCTCCATCAGTGGCGGAACGTACATGCCGAAGCGACCCCTGTAGCCCTTTTTGAGTCCGTACCAACCACCTACAGGGTTGTTTTCGGCGCGGCCCCAGGCTTCTACGGTGCCTTCTTTGGCAGGCTTTTGCTCATCGGCAGAGCCTAGTTCCATCCAGTCGCCGTGGGCTTTGAGCATGGCATGCAGGTCTGTGAGACAACTGAGGTCGTAGTGTAGTACGGTTTTCCCTACGGTGCACACCAGGATTTCTTTGCCGTCTTTTTCATCCACGTGCATGGTGTATTCGGAAGTCAAAGGGGGTGTTTTCAGCAGCGTTGGGTTGGCTTTGGTGCCAATTTTCTCTTTCATGGTTTTGGATTTTGAGGTTTGTTCAATTGGCTTGCATGATGGTTTCTGCTTCCTTTTTCAGATCGGCAGCAAACTGCTCAAAGGAGGCATCGAAAGGAGGAATAAAACCAGCAAACAAAGGGAACATCAGGCCGCCAATTTTTTCTGCCATAGAAAAAACGGTATGCCCCTGGTCGTTTTTGGTCAGGGTGTACACTCGATTGCCCATCGCGTCGCCCCAAACCAATTTTTTGCCTGCCTCAAATTCCTTTACTTTCAGTTTAAAGGTTCTTTTGGGGTCGAGGGTGGAGATGAGTTGGATGGTTTCACCCAGCGCGATATTGCCATTAATGGAAACCACGGTCGAGTTCCAGCGGGAATAATCTGCTGCATTGGTCAACAAAGACCAAATGATGGAGGCATCAGCTTGAATTGCGATGCTCACTGCGGTTTCGCGACTGAAAGTTGTTTTTACTGTAATCGCTTTGCTGGTTGGGGTAGTAGGGATAGATGAGGTACTCATAAAAGAATTTTTTCAAGGTTAAAATAGGTGTGTAGAGGTCATTGGGTTCGATTTAAGTGTTGAACCTTATTTGCTTGTAAAATAAGCATTTGAACGCCAATTTCGACCTATGTATTAAAATTAACCTTGAAATAATCTTGCAGTTGTACTACAACCAGTAATTCACCTTCACCACCAATGCTCGATTGCGATGCGCCCAACCTTGGGCAAAGTAATTATCGGTAAGTACCACAAATACATCACTCATGGGGCGAAAGCGCCATTGTACCCGACTGTTGATGTTGAAATTATTGGCTTGGGTGTTGTACTGTAAGAATGTAGTCCAGTTCAAAGTTCGGTTGAAAAAGAACTCGATGCGGGGTGTGATGGCCAGAATTTCCGCGTCAGCATAAGGAGCTGGAAAATCCAATTTGTTGTAACTGGCCGATACCCTGAAGTTTCCCCAGGGCTGGGCCCGAATGCCTACACCGAGGTCTCCAGACCATTGCTGGCCATTGTAAAACTCTCCACCAGTAAAACCGGCGCTAAAATTTAAGGCTTTGCGCGAGTCAGAGGTCCACTCCATGCGCGCATTGGCAAAAGTATAGCCTGCGGCGGGTAGGGCTGGATATTTCTCAATGGATTCATCGTCAAATTTGAAGCTGACGGGTACATTGGCGTGGTTGAAGTTGGTGTAGACTGAAAATTGGCTGGTATTTCGAAAACTCATTTCCAGGTTGATCCCTCCGTTGTATTCATTGAGGCTCAGATTGGGGTTGAATACCGTAAAACTATTGGCCGAGATCTGGGTACTGTTGAGCTTGCTGCTTTCGCTTTTGGGCAATATGCGCCAGATGGCTTCTGTGTATTGCATATTGTACCCAATGCGAAAGGTGGTATCTTTTACGGCATCATAATTGGGAATCCGCAATTCGTAACCCATATCGGCGTAATAATTGGCCCCCATGTGCAGAAAATCAACGGTCAGCTCAAAATTGCGAGCTGTATGCTTAAAACCCGACTGGCCCCACCAGTCCTGGTCAGAAATGCCGGATTTGAAAGACTGATGGAAACTGCTCCAGGCTTGCATCGACCCCTTAGGAGAAATGAACAAAAACTCGCCGCCTGCATTGCGCCCCCAAGATTCAAAATTTTGCTCCGCTTCACCTATGCGCTGTCGATTGAGGAAATACCCGCGTAACGTAGTGCGGCCAAAAAGCCTGCGGTTGAAAACCATGGCCGAAAAATTTTCTCCAGCCTGGCTGTTTTGCTTTTGGGTCTGCATGTTCAGCACCCCAATGCGGGTATTGGCATTGATGTTGCCAGTGAGCCGCGCTCCTCCCAGGATCGGAATTTGATTGCCTTCTGCATCCAAACCAATTCGCCGCGAAAAGAAGGGCCGAATCAGCTCAAACCCAAAATCGCCAAACAAGTCGGCATTTTCCAAAAAGAAAGTCCGTTTTTCGGGCAATTGGATGCTAAAGCGGGTGAGGTTGATGACCTGCTCGTCAATTTCGATTTGGGAAAAATTGGGGTTGATGGTCAAATCAAGATTCATGGATGA